>JADLCA010000385.1 GCA_020847495.1 Candidatus Hydrogenedentota bacterium
TCCGCGTGGGTCTCGTACTTGATACGCATGTCATCCGCATTGAGTGAGGGCTTCGCGTTGAGGGACACGATCTGGCCCGCCGCGTGCGTGCCGAACTCCGGCACATTGCTCATGTAGTACCGGCCCGGCTTCGCGGGGTCTTCCGCGATATGCATCAGGTTGCGGATACGGGGTGTGGAGAATGCGTAAGCTTCCGGCAAGTATGTGCGCGCTGAGGGGATGTAGCCAGACAATTCCAGCCGCCCGATGTGGTTAAGTGTCTCCAGTCCGGTTCCATCATGGTTCAACATCCACGGGAAGAAGACGTTGAAAGTATGCGTCTGTTCCGTCGGCAGTAGTTCATCCCAGGTGAGGTCATCAAAGAAAGCGCGCGGCTCCGGAAACACTTCGTCTCCCGGCGCAAGCGCATGGGAGATATCCGAGTCCTCAGACTCATAGGTCACGGCTTCATAAGACGGGTCTTCACCTTCAATGATCGCCGCGATATCCGCATCCGCCTGCTGGTCGCGTTGAAGATGATCCCATCGCGTGAAAACGATTCGCCCAAAACTGTCCACGAACGGTTCGAAATCCCCTGACGGCGAATGGTCGAGCAGTTGCAGGTCAGAGCCATCCGCGTTCATACGCCACAAACCAGACACGGTCTTCGCGGACTCATACTCATCGAGCTGGGGATAGAGACGCCGATCCCCGTTGCGGGGGCGATCGCTGGTGAACAGAATGCGGTCATCGGCATCATAGCTGGGCGCGATGTTATTGGAGTCTTTCGGCTGCTTCAGCTTCTGGATGCCGACCGCCTCGCCCTTGCCAAGTCCCGTCACTTCGTAAATCTGAAAATACACGGGTGTGTAATCGTTCTTTGTGGTTCCCCCAATGACCATGGAGAACAGGGCCTTTGTTCCGCTCCAGTGAACGTGCGGATCGCGAACCGCGATATCCTTTTCCGGCTTGGTTCCGAATCCCGCTTCCTGCGTCAGGTTCCGGAGTTCGCCGTCTGGATACCGGATGAAGAGGTCGCCGCCACGCGGTGCGCTGTACACGTGTCCCTGTTGATTGCCAAGGTGGACACAATCGTCGTAAAGTCATTGTAATGCGGGGTTTGGGTCACAAAGAGGATAGGGCTTATCTGCGGCTCGGGCACCCCCGGCTCCTCCCCAGGATCGGGATCCGGGGTGCCGCCGCCCGTGTCCGGGCAACCCGTAAGTCCAAGCAGGAGAATAAGTAATCCAATGGACAGGGAAAGAGAATAGAGTACACCCCTCAAGCCTTGCATCACGACTCCTCGTGGTCCCACCTATTTATGCCACGAAAATACGTGATTTGGCAAACGCTCAGGCCGCGAACCCGGTCCGATCAGTCCGATCCGTCCAATCCGTCCGATGCTTTCTCACTGCGGCTTCGGAAACGAATTAATCTCAAACTTCGCCGAGATCTCCATCGGCATCTCCACGCCTTGCATTGCCGATATGCTCCCCGACGCCTTTGCAGTTGTGACCCACTTCCGAGGCCAGCCCGTCGTTTCCTCGTATTCGGCGGTGCCTGTGCCCTGCCCGGAGATCTTGGCGCTGGCATTGCCTGCCGCCATCGCGCCAGCCATGGGTCCCTTGGAGAAGTCGAGCTGATATTGGTCTGCCGTCGTTAACGTCAGGAGACCCGCATTGCGTTCTCCCACCGTAAACGTTGATGTTCCCTCCATCGGCATTTCGGCGCTCCCCCGGTTTGTGGTCTCCTGCCACGTGTCGCCGGGGTTAAGGGCTTGGTCCGGTGTCTTGATAAAGATCTGCTTCATCAGCTCCAAGGTGCCTTGGTTGCCATATCCCTGGCGGATCCCCGATTTGATCTGTTCGGCAGGCAGGTGCGCGGGAGGCGTGTAGGCGTCCGCTATCTTGCTGGCGATCGCATCGGCGCCATCTACGCCGAGCACCTCGCCGTTCCGGCTGACCCGGATGGTGAACTTCTCGCCTTTCATCGATTCGAGGGCTTTCTGCATGGCCTTTTCGCCAAACATGTCATCCATGCCCGGCACCTGGGGCATGCCGGCGCCCTTGAGCATGCCGTCGAGCCCCGTTGTTTCATTGCGCACGTGGTCAATCACCACCTCGAGCGTCACAACGCCATTCTCGTCAACGGCCGTCGGGGTCATCACATACGACATTTCCTTGGAGGCCCCAATCGTCATTTCCATGCCCATCATCTTCATACTCGTGTTGGAGGCGTCGGACGTGTTGACGGTTCGCGCAACATTCAACTCTGGACGGAACAGCAGTTTGTTTTTGTCGGGATCGCCGCATCCATTGAAAAGGATGCCGGCGCAGAATAGAAGACCCAGGCTCATGCACAAATGCGTGGTTTTCATGGCGAGAAACATCCTCTGCGGTTGCGCCGCGGATTGCGGCTGGCCCCCGGTTCCCTGCATAGTACTCCACTCCGCTCCCATGCAGTCTATCACAGAACCCGCCGGGGACGCACTGCAAAAGACAAAGGCCCTGCCGCGCGCCGGCAGGGCCCTCAACATGCTCACCAGTCCAATCGGTCTGCTCGGTCCGATCCGTCCGGTTAGAGCTTGATCAAAATGTTCTTCTTGTACAGGTAATATGCCGTCCCGTAGCAAATCGCATAGAACAACGCGAATCCCGCCATGATGGCGAACCAGTTTGTCGCATCCTCGGGGATGAACCGGTGCGACGACTCCATGAGGCACCACTGGAGGATGTAGATAAACAGCGGATTCAGCCCGAACACCGTCATGTGGGGGATGCGGATTTTGATCATGTCGCACACGACATAGAAGGCCGCCATCGTGAGGAAGCACAGCCCGCTGCTCCAGAAGGCGTAGGGGGCCGTCACGTAGTACTTCGAGAAAACCCACGTCTCTTTGATGTTGCCGATCGGCAGCCGCAGCGCCCATCCCACCAGGCACAACGCCACGCCCCAACTCAGACAGCCCACGAGAATCTTCTGGGTGTTCGTGGTGGCCATGATGTCGTAGGCAATGGTTCCGCAGACGAGCATCAGCAGCCCGCTCCAGTGGCCAATCGGCCCGCCGTTGATGTTGCAGTCCACCAACTCCGTGCCGATAGGGATGAGCTTCCAGATGATGGGAACGGTCTCTTCCGTGTACTTGACCGATCCGATCAACCACCCGCCATAGGTGGTGAAAGAGAATATGACTTGATACACCGCGAGGAAACCCAAGGCAATCCCGAAACGCACGCTGGGCTTCTTGTCCACAAACCACAAGGCAAGCAGCCCGGCGAGACCGATGTTCATCAACGCATCCCACAGGTAGCCCGTATAAAGCAGGAAGGCGATCAGAACGAGCATGATGTAGCGTTTCAGCAGACCGCTGCGCGCTTCTCTCAGTCCGACCTTCTCGATGCGCCGTTTCATCGAGAGCCGCATGCCCATGCCGACGACAAACATGAAGAGCGGCGCAATGGTGTCCGCATAGGTCATATAGTCGCGGTGGTGGTGCAACTGCTGCGTCGTGATGTCGAACGCTTCGAAGTAATCGACCAGCAGCATGCCGAAAATGGCATACCCCCGAATCTGGTCAATGGACGCGATGCGCCCCTTCGCGACGGACGGTGTGGTGGTCTCGGTAGACATAATGGCAACCCCTCCCCAAATCCTCGAAAAATCAACGAAGCATACCAGATACAGGACAGTGCAATCCATCGGATTTACGCGCCGGCATTGTTGCCCTGGCGGCATCGTCCCCTTTTTGACTCGCCCCCCGATCCACACGTACACTTACTCCTTTGAATTGCCGCCTTTTCACGGGCATTGACGGGGGAGGCGGTGCCGCGCGTTTCCATCGATCTCAGGACAGGGAAGGACCCGTATTCCATGTACATGCAGGACGTGTTGCAGACTTTGAACAACTTCTGGAGCAGCCGAGGCTGCCTCCTGTGGCAGCCGTACCACACGGAAGTGGGCGCGGGCACGTCGAACCCCGCCACCTTTCTGCGCGTCCTCGGGCCCGAGCCCTGGTGGGTGGCGTACACGGAACCGAGCGCGCGTCCCACGGACGGCCGTTACGGCGAGAACCCGAACCGTCTGCAGCACTACTACCAGTACCAGGTCATCCTGAAACCGTCGCCTCCAAACGTCCAGGAACTTTTCCTTGAATCCCTTGAAGCGCTCGGACTCAATCTCAAACTGCACGACTTCCGTTTCGTCGAGGATAATTGGCAGAGTCCCTCGCTTGGCGCTTGGGGACTCGGGTGGGAAGCCTGGCTCGATGGGATGGAGGTCCTCCAGTTCACCTACTTCCAGGAATGCGGCGGCATCAAACTCGACGTGCGCGCGTGCGAGCTGACCTATGGCATCGAGCGCATCGCCATGTACCTTCAGGGCGTTGAAAATGTGTACGACCTGCAGTGGGCGCCCAACGGCGTCACCTACCGTGATATCTTCCATGCGCAGGAGGTCGAATACTGCAAGTACAATTTCGAGACGGCCGACATCGCGAGACTTCTCCAGGTGTTCGATATCTGGGAAGGCGAAGGGCTGCGGCTTCTCGACCTGGACTTGATACTTCCCGCGTACGATCATTGCCTGCGCATGTCGCACCTGTTCAATGTGCTCGACGCGCGCGGCGCCTTCTCGGTGTCCGAGCGCGGCCGCTTCCTCTTGCGGTGCCGCGCCGTGGCGGAACGCTGCGCGAAGGGATTCCTGGCCCAGCGAGAGGCCATGGGCTACCCAATGCTGCGGCATCCCAGTCCCGTCACCTACGAAGTTGTTCCCCCGGAGTCTCCGGAAACCTCAAGCTACCAAGAGATAGACACGCTCCTGATCGAAGTGGGCGTGGAAGAACTTCCCCA
>JADLCA010000386.1 GCA_020847495.1 Candidatus Hydrogenedentota bacterium
AGACTCGCCGGATTCGACCATTCCCGAGTTCCACAGGTCCGCGTTTTCCCCGGTAAGCTTCTCTTTCGAGGAAGCCACTAGAACCTGATACGCCGTCTGCATAACGCCGCGCCCGTCGGACTGAAGTTTCCAGCCGAGCCGGGGCTGGACGCAATCGATGCCCAGAGGATCGACGCGGTATTCGCACGTCAAGTCGTGGATACTGACGTCTACGGCAGATGCTTCGAGCACGCTATGTAGGGCCGGTGCCAAAGCCATAATCAAGACCAGTCGTGTAAGCGTTTGCATGACATGCCGTCCCCCATTATCTCGTTCCGTATTCCTTCGCGACCCAGTGTAGCAGGGCCTCGATGTTGATTGCGCTTTCCCACGGCCGGCAACGCGTGCCGGATGGGACATGGTTTTGATAATACTCCGCCCAGGCGCCGGTGTCATCGGCAAGCTGGAGCGTTTTCACATAGAACTCGCGCGCCATCGGATGGTCGAGTTCAGTGAGGGCATAGAGCAGCAAGCCGTAGTCATAGCCGACGGAGACATCGCTGTCCGGTCGCGAGGGCAGGCCGCCGGTCGTATTATACGCGTCGACGATAGATTGAACCTGGGGCTGCAACTCTTCTTGCGTAAACAGCGACGAGTGGAAATAGAGTGGAGTCAGGCTTACCGATTGGAGCGTGTAGACTTTCGTTTCTGCTTTCGGCAACGGGGCACGATTGAGGCAATCGATGCACACATAGCGGCCTTGATCCGTGCGCTGGGTCCACTGAACGGTGACGCAGGCCTCGCACACACCATGGCGCACGCGCGGCTGCGCGCCGGGTTGTTCAGCGCGTGTTGGGTTGTTCGTGATGAGCCGCTCGTCGCGCCAAAAGTTGCCGCGAAAAGAGCCGCGCACCCGGTCGAGCAGTTCCCGGCTCTTCTGAATGCGTTCGGCATTCCACAGGCCGTGCTCCGCCGCAAAATCGATGACGCGCACGCCGCCATCAATGAAGAGCATGGTGGCCTCGGCGGAACCGTCGTTGAGCGCGGTACGCGGGAGGATGCCTCCCGCTACGTAGGTTTCATCGCCGTTGAAGGGGAGCATGTCCAGCACGAGTTGACGCTGCTGGACCTCCCACGCCCATTCGAGCATGGGAAAGATGCGCGTGAGGAACTCGGTGTCACCGGAGCGGGCCAGGTAGTCGAACGCTTGCAGCGTTATGTAGCCCGTGATTTCGACATCGTCGTTTTCGTGGATATGAAAGAGCCCCGGCATGCCGAAGGCCTGCGCGTTGTGAATCTGGCCGTGCGCTCTGAAGACGTTGAAATAGAACAAGAGGATGTCGCGCGACATCTCCTCGTGTCCGAGCGCAACCAAGCCCCGATGGGTGCCGTACTGGTCGCGCACGTACCCGAGGTGATACGGATAGCCCGCGAGCACGCCGCCCTCGACCGCCTGTTGCGCTTTGATCATCACCGCGACGTCGTCCAGGACCTGCACGAGCCGGTCCCGCATGGGAGCATCCGCAGGCAATTCGGCCGCGAAGTCGCGCCCTTGCGCGGTGAAGTCCGCCCACCACTCCTGGGTCCGCGCGAGCATAGCCGTGCAATCTAGAGAGACGGCCGTCTCCAAGGTTTTCAAACATGCCTCCAACTCCGGACCACCGCTCACGTAGAGAGTGCCCTTGCCCGGACCGAAGCGGAAGCGGGTCGCACCGTTTTCCTGCCCGCGTGCCACCTCGACATCACCAAAACACGCCAACGCGTTGAAGAATGCAAAGGGTATCGGGTAGTTGCCGAATGGAACGCTGGGCTTGCCGATGGGTGTCTCGAGCAGGAAGGCTAATTCGGCACCGGCATCGCGCATCAACATCGCGTTGTCCGCACGGCGCAGACCGGCCTCGGGATGAAAGACGAAGTCCACCGGCTCCGCGCAGTCAACCTGCCGCACGAAACAGTCCAACTCGCTCTGAACAAAATCGGTCAACACGGCGATGAGGCGGCCGTCTGCCAGGATGCGGTGCTCCCAGATGGCCGCGCCGGGCACCCTGCGCGACTCGCTGGTGGCGCCGGGGAGTTCGAGGCTGACACGCCCACTGGTCGTTGTGCTGTACGTGGGTCCGAAGATCTGAATGAGGTCCGGGCCTTGTCCATATACGCACAAGCGGCCATTCCCCATGCAGTGCACGCTGCCGTTGGTCTCGCCCACCGTCCACTGGCGGGGTGGCCCACTGACAATTTCGGACAATGGCCCCGCCAGTTCGGCGGCCTGTGCCGCACTGCAAACGAAACCGAGGACCCAGGAAAACACAGCCAACTTGGATGCTTTCATGCAATCGACTCCCAAAACCCGCACCGGGCGAACTTGCCCGATAGCCGAAACAGAAGGATAGCTTGCCTCAGTCGCAGTCTCCGTTGCCAGTTGTCGCATTGGCATTTGAGATGTGGTTTTGTCGGAGGGCATCGACGCTATGTGGCTACGGTCACTTCCAGACGTGTCACGGCGTAGGTATACTCGGGTTGTGGACAGCCACAGATACATAGGATGCCTTCTGGGAACTGCTGTCGGGGATGCGCTAGGCCTGCCTGCCGAAGGAATCTCCGCGCGCCGTCATGCGAGGCTTTTTCACGGTCCGCTCAGACACCGGTTTCTTCCTGGAAAGGGGCTGGTATCGGATGATACCGACCATGCCGTCTTCGTGGCGCAGGCTCTGGTAAGGGCAGGTCTCGACTCCGATGCATTTCAACGGGCGTTGTCATGGTCTCTCCGTTGGTGGCTTGCGGGAATTCCTGCAGGCGTTGGCCTTGCGACATTGCGAGCGACCCTCCGTCTTTGGCTTGGCATTTCGCCGCGCCGGAGTGGTGTCTTCTCCGCAGGAAACGGCCCTGCCATGCGCAGTCCTATTCTCGGCGTGCGTTTTGGAGATGAGAAAGGGCTCCTGCATACGTTTGTGCGGAGATCAACCGAGCTGACTCACAGCGATCCAAAGGCCTTTCACGGCGCCTTGGCAATTGCCTTGGCCGCACACCACAGCGCTGCGGCTGGCGTAGTGTCTGGGCGGAGTTATCTGGAGGCCCTACGCGAACATCTCTCCACCGAACAGGCCGTGCCCTTTCTTGAACTCATGGAGCGCGCCGTTCAATCGGCATCGGTAGGTGAGTCCTCTACAACATTCGCCGCGTCACTCGGGTGCACCCGCGGTGTCACGGGATACATGTACCACACCGTCCCCTGTGTCGTGCAGACATGGCTTCGGCATCCCAACGACTTTGCAGCAGGCATTGAGGCAATCATTTCAGCAGGCGGAGATACGGACACTACGGGGGCAATTCTTGGTGGCATTGTGGGAGCGCGAGTGGGAAAGGAAGGAATCCCCGCGGCCTGGCTGAATGGAATCCTTGAGTGGCCCCGAAGCACGATTTGGATGGAACATCTCGCGTGTTCGCTCGCAGAAGTGGCGGAGTCTGGCAAACCCCTCACGCCGCCGCCCTATTTCTTCCCGGGTGTCCTTCCTCGAAATCTCTTCTTATTGTCGGTGGTGCTGGCTCACGGACTGCGCCGCTTGGCCCCTCCCTATTGAGCCGATCGGCGTGATGTATTTGGATGCGTTTTCACGTCGCTTCGCGATTTGTGCCGCAATTGGCTTGACCGCTATCGTTCCTAGAGGACTTGCGCTATAGTCATGGCGAAAGGCGGAGGGAACAGTAAGGGGAAGAGCATGAAAACGGGACATGGTATGAGCTGTGTTATTGCCGCGATACTCGCGTGCTTGGGGCTTACTAGGGGAAGTGCCGCGGAAGGGCCAAACGCTACAGGAGTGACGAACCCGTTCTTCGCGATGTGCACAGGGACTCGTGATGCCGCGCATGAGACCTTCGCAGCCCAAGCCGATATGCTCAAGGAACTCGGCTACCAGGGCACCGACCAGATGGGCACCGCGGGGATTCCCGAGTTGTTGGCGGAGTTGGATGAACGCGGGCTGCGTTTCTTCGCGGTCTACACCGAAGTCAAAATCGACCCCGATGGACCCCAATGGGATACCGGACTGGAGGACGCCATCGAGGCATTGAAGGGCCGCGACGCCGTGCTGTGGTTGCCTGTGACCAGTAAGAGGTTCGCCCCCTCATCGCCAAAGGGGGATGAAGACGCGGTGGCCGTCATCCGCCGCGTCGCGGAGATGGGCGCCAAGAGCGGGCTGCGCGTGGCGCTCTATCCGCATACCGGGCATTGGCTCGAGCGCGTCGAAGATGCGGTCCGCGTCGCGCAGAAGGTGAATCGCCCCGATGTGGGAGTCACTTTCAATTTGTGCCATTGGCTCAAGGTCGACGGCGAGGATCTGCGGGCAAAGCTGGAGTTGGCCAAACCGCATCTCTTCATGGTGACCGTGAACGGGGCCGAGGTGGGCGGAACGGACTGGTCGACGCTCATCCAGACCCTTGATCAAGGGACCTTCGATGTGTGCGGACTCCTGGGGATGCTGAAGGAGATGGACTATAAAGGCCCGATCGGCTTGCAAGGTTACGGGATCGGTGGCGATGTGTCGGCCAATCTGCTGCGCTCGATGGACGCGTGGCGCATATGCCAAAAGCGCATCGCAGTAGGAGGTTCTACAAATGAATAGCGATGGTCGCGAAATGAATCAACGCCCCAAAGAATCAAAGACCGACGCGGGCGTTCCGCGCCGAAAATTTCTCGGCCATGCCGCAGCGGTTACGGCCTTCGCGATTATGAAACCCCGGACGGCCCTGGGCTCGGAAGCCAATTCGCGGATCGAATGCGGCGTTATCGGCTTGGGCGGCCGCGGGCGGATGATCGCGACAATGGTGAAAGAGCATGGCGGTTATCAGATCACGTCGGTTGCCGACTACTTTCCCGAGGTGGTCCAGCACGCGGGCGAGACGTACTCTGTCGCTGCGGAACGCCGCTACAGCGGGTTGCTGGGGTATCAGAAGATGCTGGCCAGCGGCGTGGATGCCGTGTTCCTGGAAACGCCGCCGTACTGCTTTCCCGAGCACACCGCCGCCGCGGCCGAGGCCGGGTGCCATATCTACATTGCCAAACCGCTGGGTTGCGATGTGCCGGGGTGTCTTGCTATTCAGGAAGCCGCCCGCAAGACTACCGAAGCGAAGAAGGTCTTCCTGGTGGATTTCCAGACGCGCACCGATCCGTTGTTCATCGAGGGGGTGCGCCGGGTGCATGAGGGTGAAATCGGCAAGGTGTGCCTGTTGTCATCGGTCTATTGCGATGAGAGTTTCAGCGATCCGCCCTTTACAAACACGATTGAAAGCCGCCTTCAACACCTCATCTGGGTTAACGACGTGAATCTTGGCGGCGGCAGCCTTGTCAACGCGGGCATCCATTCAATCGACATTGCCTTGTGGATCGCACAGGCAACGCCGCTGAGCGCCGCGGGGAGTTCACGAATTATGCGCGCTGACCCGCACGGAGATTCGCACGACGTTTTCTCGCTGACCTATGAGTTCGCAGACGGCCCGCTCCTGAATCATCGGGGCGAACACCTTAAAGATAAGTACAACATCATTGCCTGTCATGCGTTGGGCCAGGATGGAA
>JADLCA010000387.1 GCA_020847495.1 Candidatus Hydrogenedentota bacterium
CCGCTGCGTCCAAAGCGCAAGGGGAAGCACCTCGTGCCAGAAGGCAAGAATCGCCCGGCCATCCTTGCGCTTCAATTCGTTAAACATCTCTGAATTAGTTACTTCCAAAGGGCAGGTGGAACAAATGGCTCGGTGAATCATAGAAAGCGTGGGGGGGAGAACGCTAAGTGAGATACGTTGTTTGAAAGTAAATTTTACCGGACTCGTGTATGAAAGAGGCTTCTCGCTCAACGCTGCTCCATACCCTTCAACAATTGCCATACCACCCGTGTCCGGGGAGTTGGCAACGCGGAGTGCTGGGCGCGCTTCACAATCTCGCCACTGATAGCGTCAATCTCAGTCCTGCGTCCCGCGCGCACGTCCTGAAGCATGGAGGATATATTGGTCTTTGTCTCCGCGCACGTCGCCTCGGCCACCTCGACCAAGCTGCGCTCGAACCGATACCCCTCTGTACACGCGACCTTTACCGCCTCAACCACCAAGTCCCGCATGAGCTGCCTCGCCTCCGGGATCTCGAGGATACGGCCGTTCTCCACGTTCAGCAAGGCCGTGATAGGATTGATGCCGGCATTGATGGCGACCTTCTCCCATATTGCCTGCCCCGGCGATTCGGTCTGCTCGACAGCGAACCCAGCTTTTTCCAGCACTTTCAACGCTGGACCCGCCGGACATGACGTCCACGAACCCAATCGTGTTATGCCGCTCGCAGCATGGCGAACGCGTCCCTCTTCGAGAAGAGTTGAGGCCTCTGTAGTTACTCCTGCCAGGAGGACAGAGCTTCCTGCAGTGGAACAGAGTGTTTCAATATTGCCCAATCCATTTTGAAGCGTCAAAATAGGCGCTCGGCTGTTAAGCGTCAAATACTTGGTAACATGTGATTTAACGAGTACAATCACCAAGTCTTGGCCACCCGGAACACTTGAAACAACCCGTACGGATTCCGTAAATGCACTGTCCGCACCCTCAACGGTGATGCCCTTGGAACTCAAACGGGACGCGCGGTCTACCCGATGGTCCACCAGCGTCGTATCGACTCCCGATTTCGCAAGACGAGCCGCGAACAGACATCCCATCGCTCCGGGACCGATAACTGTAACTTTCATGAGCGCCCCCCGTCCGAAATGCTAAGGTTCATTCCGCCAAGGACTTCACAAAACACCCTTCGAAATCTTTGATCTTCGCCAAAGTTGCCCGGGCCTTGTCTGCCGCAGCCCGGTCAGGGTAACTACCCACAAAGGCACGAATGCGCTTGCCATCTTTGGCCGGAACCAAGTCAACAGTGTAGTCCGTCTTGTCTTCAATGGTCTTCTTGAACTGCTTCGCACGGTCAAGGTTATCTGCATCAAACGACGCAACCTGCACAGTAAAAGGCGCTTGCGGCGCCGCCGATGTACTGGCCTGCGGAGTTGTTTGCGGCGTGGTCTCCGGGACAGGAGCGGGCGTCTCCTGCGTGGCAGAAGGCGGCGTTCCGTCACTCATCGGCGCTGCCGCCTCCGGCCCAGGTTCTGCTTGATCTGCGGTCGGGGTGGCGGACTCCGTCACCACGGGTGTAACCACCGGCTGCACAGGTGCCTGTGGAGAGACCGGCTGCCCGGCGGCGGGTTTGGGCGCGGGGCCGGACGCAGGCGCGGGCGGCGCTGCGGGCTCGGTATTCGTCGAACGCCGTGGCGGAGGAGCGGGAATGTACTTCGAACTCGTGTCCCGCACCACGGGCGGCTTTGTCATACCTGGTGATTGCGTGCCGGCACTTGGGTCGGGCGGCAACGTAACCGGCTTTGGTGCAACTTGCACGCCCTCGGTCCGCTGCCCGGATCCTGCCGGCTGAACGACCGCAGACGGAACGGTCACGGGCGGCGTTTCATCCAGCGTGGACACCTGGGTCTGATTCGTACCACCCGTATAGCGGTTTACCATGATCCCAGCTACGAACAAAAGACACCCCACCAACAGCAGCGAACAAATCGCCATCACCAACTGGTAGGAAGTCAGTTGCAGTGCAGGTTCTTCACGAGGAGATCTTGTCTTCGTCTTGTTCTGGTAGGCCATGTTAGTTAGCTTTTACATCCCCTGTGGACTCAGGTTCCTCGACACCCTCATCACCGTTCTCTAATCGCGCCAGTTCTTCCACAAGGAGCGAGCGGCCCGCCTCAAGTTCTGTCAATGTCAACTGCGGGTCGCGGACTTCGATCAGCCGGTTGTTCAATCGATCCGTGAAGAGGGCCACCCGAGCGAATCCCTCTCCCTCCTCCGATTCCTTCACCAATCTGAATACCTTCTGGCGCCGCAAAAGTTGTGCGGCCAAGTAGGCCTTCGCCAATTGCACCCGGTCTGCGGACTCAAGCGCGTCATAGAAGATTCGCCGCAAGGGGGAGAAGGACTCGGCCGGTTCCTGATTCGCCACGTTCGGGTCTATGTACTGGGTTTCCCAAACGGCGAGTGCCCCCTCCGCTGTGGCGGGCGCGTAGACAGACTTTGCGAAGTCCTGACGCACCAATGCCTGATTCTCCAGGCGCACAACAGAAACGACGAATTCACCGTGCTCGAACGCGCGCTCGGTTCCCGCGCAAGTACGAGCAGCTTTACCAATGCGGATTTCCATGAAATTTCTGGTACTTTCCCTTCCCGGCCACTACTGCTTGCGTGCTCCTACAATTCCACCCCCAATTTTAAGCAGATCGACCAGGATTTTTCTAGGGGCATCAAAAACCCGTATCGCTTCGTTGGCCGCCTCCAGTGCGCCGCTCACCAGAGTCACGTGCACGGGCGGCGCTTCCGACAACGCGCTCACTGGCCGGAGCGTCGGCCCGGAGAGCGTAAACGCCAACTCGATGTTCTGTTGCGCCAAACGATATCCCTGCACATTGAAGCTCTGCGCAAGCAACGGTATCCGCTCGGCCGCATCTGGAGTCACAGATACATTGATCGTGTAGTTCATGTCGCCATCGGTGACGAATTGGCCCTCCGCACCCATCGTAATCGCATCAGAAGTCAACTCGATGCGCGGGGTCTTCACCACGTCCTTCTCGAACTCAATGTCCGCCTCCAACGAGGAGAACCGCAAGGAGGGGGGAAGGGTCGGCTCTTCCGTGCTCTCCATCTGCTGCTCCAGCATCGCGAGAATGTAGTCCGCGCTGAACTGCCCCTCCTTCATTTTGAAATACCCGGACCCCCGCAGCGTCCCCGGGTCATCGCGATCCTGGCTGTAGGTCACCTCACCGGACATGTCGCCCCGGAACACGTGAGGCAGTTGCAGGGTGTCCATCAAGTAGGCTGCGGACACGTTCTCCCAGTGCGCGGTGGACTCGAAGGCATTCTCCTTCCGCCGGCTTGCATACGAACCCTTGACCGTGCCCTTGTCCACCGTCGCAGAATAACTTGCCAATCCGAAATCCGTGTCCGACGAATAGGCCTCCCCCTTGAAATCGGTGCCCTTCCACGGTGCTACATCGAGACTCTTCGCACCGAGGTGATAGGTCCATCTGCGGCCATTCGGCGGATACTTTTCAAGGTCGCGCACCATCGGAGCAAACCACTTCGAGCCGCGGAGCGGGGGAGTGCGGGCGCTCTCCACGTCCAGGGTCAACTCGCCGGTCTCGGCGGTCCCGCCCGCCATGCCCCCCTTGAGCGTCACTCCCTTGCAGAGCAGCGGCACTTCGGCGCCATCTGCCCGCAGAGCGATTTCGTCCATGGACAGGCCAAACTCGGACTTCCACGCACCCTCAGTCGCCGCATCCCGCTCCCAGGTGTAGAATCCGTCCTTTCCCTTGCCTCCCGTGATGACGTAAGGCAGGGGCAGGCACTTGCCCACCGAGACCACATCCAGGTCCTTGGAGTCGGCCCGGCCCTTCCTGAGGCTCCACTTCTTGCCGTTGTAACTGAGGTCCGTGGTCGCGGACAACTGCGTGCCCGCAATCAGAGACTCCACCTCGCACGTAATGGACTTCCGGGAAATGAACTTGCCCTTGAGATGGCCGCTTGCGCCGATGCCCACGGGCTTGAGAAACCACCACCGGTATCCTATCTCTGTCTGCGTCGCGTCGATGTCCGCCTCGAAATCCGCGGACTTCTCCCGGAACTTCACCGAGGCTTTTACGGTGCCGCTGCCCGCCAGCGAAGCATTTCGAATCGAAGTGGCCAGCTTGGTCTTCTCGATGTTGGCCAAGGAACCCGCGAGACTTGCCTCACCTGATTTGCTCTTCAGCTCATAGGTACCGCTCGCCATCACCGACTGCCCCAATAGCGAGGCCTGGAGAGGATTCAGCGTCACCTTCCCTCCGGTGAGACTGACCTGACCGGTCAGGCCCGTCACCTCGATGCCCGTGCCCTGGTGGTTCACGGACCCGTCGGATATCACGATGGACCCTCCCGGCTCGCGTGACGTGGAGTCCCAGGCCAAATCGAAACGCCCCACCTCGAGATTCACACGCGGGTACTTCACATCTTTTGGAGTAAAACGGATCTCCGCGCCGTCTCCGGACGCCCGGGCCGCCATCGCCGGGGCCTCGACCGTGCCGGTCACCGCGAGCGCACAGTCCTCAATGGTCAAGACTGTGTACTCCAATTCGCCGTACTTCTCAATCCGCCCCGAAAGGAGAGAGTTGATCAATTCCTTGACCGGGAGCTTGGAGGAGCGCAAAACCAAATCCAACTGGGGAGACCCGTCAGAGAAGATGACGGACCCGGTCACATTTCCGTCCAGTGCTTCCGACTCGGCGCGCGCCATCGATACCTGGAAAGTCCGTGTATCTGGATTGTATGCGCCGTAAGCACGAAGGGTCCCGGTGAGTGGCGGGATGTAGTCCGGCTGGGACTTCAGCTGAATATCGGCAAACCTGGACTCGACGCTCAAAGAAATGGTGTGATCGGGATTCCCGCTGACCCTGACCACGGGTGCCGTGTCACCCTTCTGCACAAACTGCCGAGACTCCGGCAGAAACGCATTCACGTCTTCAGCGGAGACCTGCGAACACGAAACACTGAGGTCGAAATCATCGAGCGATGCGACCTGAAACTCAACTGACAGGCTGGTCGCCTCGTCTTCGTTCAAGTTGCCCGCCAGGACTCCACCGACCGTCCTGGAACCCGACAGGCGCGACACGTCAAAATCGATAGAGGACACGAGAAGCTGCTTGGTGCCGACGAGGTTCTCTATTTCCAGGCGGCAGTCCGTACCGGTCACGCGAAAAGGCACCGCGCCGCTCAGAAATGCGGACTGGGGCCCGGTTCCTGCCGAAAGAGGGTCCAGCCACGCCTGACCCTCTTCGCGCCTCACGGATACCAAGGCTTGATTGACCTGCACGCGTTCGACCGATATCCCCCCTCCGGAGATAAGGCCAACAAGGTCGATATAGATGATAGCCTCGGGTGCCGTGAATTCCACCGTCGTCGCAGGCGCAATGGAATAGACTAAGTGCACCCCCTGGGCACGCAGTCCCCGAAGGCCGAAGGCCGCCACTTCCTCAACTTGCAGGTCGGCGCCCATCCTGGTCTGGGCCCTGCCCAGAATCACGCCCCGGAATCCCTCAAGCTGGTACTTGGCAAACAGAGCCCCTCCCGCGATCAGGGCGGTAAGCAAAAGGAGGCCAACCAGCCAAATGCGGTAGTAACGCGAGCCCGGCACCCCGGTCTCGTCTATGTTCTCCACCTTATTTATCGCTTGCAGTGCTCTCTGCCGCGGACTCCGCGTCTGCTTCTACCGCGGCGGTCCCGACCCATTCCAGGCCTTTGGCCTTGATGATTTGGGCGCGGAGTTTCTCCGCCAGATCCGGATTGTCCTTGAGGAATTGGCGCGTGTTTTCCCGTCCCTGGCCAAGATTCTCCCCGTTCATCGAGAACCAGGCGCCACTCTTCTGAATCAGTTTTTCCTCAACGGCCAGATCCAGGAGGTCTCCCTCCCTGGAAATGCCCTCCGCGAACAGTATATCAAATTCCGCCTGGCGGAATGGGGGAGCGAGCTTGTTCTTGACCACTTTGGCGCGCACCCGGTTGCCCACGTCCTGTTCCCGCTCCTTGATCGTGGCGATGCGCCGCACGTCCACACGCATGCTCGCATAGAACTTGAGCGCACGGCCGCCCGTCGTCGTCTCCGGGTTGCCGAACATCACCCCGATCTTCTCGCGGATTTGGTTAATGAAGATCACCAGGGTCCGCGACCGGCTGATGGACGCCGTCAGCTTTCGCAAGGCCTGGGACATGAGCCGGGCCTGGAGTCCCACATGGGAATCTCCCATGTCACCCTCGACCTCCGCCTTGGGCACCAGGGCCGCGACCGAGTCAATGACGATCACGTCCACCGCGTTGCTGCGCACCAACGTCTCGCAGATCTCCAGCGCCTGCTCAGCAGTGTCCGGTTGCGACACCAGCAGGTTGTCAATGTCCACCCCGATTCGGGTGGCGAAGTTCGGGTCCAGCGCGTGTTCCGCGTCGATGAAACAGGCAATACCGCCGGCCCGCTGGGCGCTGGCAACCACGTGAAGAGCCAGGGTTGTCTTACCCGAAGATTCCGGTCCAAAGATCTCCACCACGCGGCCAGAGGGGAGACCGCCCACCCCGGTGGCTATGTCAAGGGAAAGACTGCCCGTGGAAAGCGCCCTGACCCTCTGCTCGAAATGGTCATCTCCCAGCCGGACCAAAGTACCCCGTCCGAACTGCTTTTCCAATTGCGCAACGGCGATGTCCAACGCCTTCACTTTCGGATCGCTCTTTGCATCAGCCATGAAAGCCCCCTCCAAATACTGAATATTTGTTCACCACGGCCCTATCTTACACTTCACAGGGGGGTCTGTCAATAGGCTTCTTCAACAAGTGATGTACACACCGAATGGAGCAAGCGGGCCTCTAGGAAGCGTCTCTGAACGCATCCGTGCAAAGGATCCAATTAAATTACATTGCATTAAGTACAATAAAAGCTACTTTCACTTTTGTTGCCATGTGAAGTGCAAGCGTTCAAGATGATTCAAATACAGCTTATCTGTTCCAGAAATCATTTAACTGAATACAGATTAAATGAACTTTCCGAAGACACAGTTCCCAAGGGATTCAGGATAAATGGGAGCCCAAGAGGAGAAAAGGGCCCGGGTTGCTCTCCCATCACAATAGAATTCAGTTGACGAAGTGGGGGGTACCTCGCAGTGGCTCCAGGTAGACCCCTTGACCTCCATGCGGTGATTTGCCCGGAATATGGATGTATCACGAGGGCAGGATGACCCAGGCTGGATGGAAGGCCGACCTTGTAAGGGAAGAGCAAATGCTAATCAGTCGATGAGGACAAGAGATATACTTTGAGATAGGGTCAGGATAGAGTTCCGGTGGACATCGATGGATACTGTAAATAGATTACCTTCCGTTCTATTGAGTAATTTATACACTACGTAAAATATCTCACACCAAAACTAAAGCCAACATAATGCATGGCACCGACCAGACTCGACCTTTCCGAAATTGGGCTACCTTCGAACTATTTCAGCACCTATCTTGAGCGCGCCCACGGTGTTCTCTGGCCTTACCTGGTCCGTGAATTGGGGCATGTCCTACGCCGCCCGCAGGGGAATTGACACGGGCATAGGGAGGTGATAGAATAGGGGCACCTGAGCGGGATTAACTCAGTTGGTAGAGTGCCAGCTTCCCAAGCTGGATGTCGCGGGTTCGAACCCCGTA
>JADLCA010000388.1 GCA_020847495.1 Candidatus Hydrogenedentota bacterium
CGTCCAGCACGAGTACGGCATTTTCGGCGGCGCGGATGGTATCTATATACTTGACCTGATGTCGCGCCTCCGGATGCCGATCATCACGACGCTCCACACCGTGCTCATGGAACCAACCGAAGGCCAGGCCAAGGTCATCCGTGAATTGTCGCGCCTGAGCGACCGCTTGGTGGTCATGAGCCATCTCGCCAGGGACATCCTGGCCGACCGCCACGCCATCCCCAGGGAGAAAGTCGCGATGATTCCCCATGGGATTCCGGATGTTCCATTCGTCGATCCCGCGTTCTACAAAGATCAGTTCGGGCTCGAGGGCCGCACGGTCCTGCTCACCTTCGGCTTGCTGTCTCCGGGCAAAGGCATCGAGTACGCCATCGAGGCACTGCCCCAGATCGTCGCCGGGCATCCCGATGTCGCCTACGTTATCCTCGGGGCTACCCATCCTCATATCTACAGGCGGCAGGGCAACGCCTACCGCGACTCCCTGGAGCGCCTTGCTGATCGTTTGGACGTGCGCGACAACGTCATATTCCACACGCGCTACGTCACACTCGAGGAACTCTGTGGGTACATCGGCGGAGCGGACCTGTATCTCACCCCCTATTTGAACAAGTCCCAGATCACCTCCGGCACGCTCGCCTATGCCTTGGGCGCAGGCAAAGCGGTGGTATCCACTCCCTTCTGGTACGCGGAAGAACTGCTGTCCGAAGGCCGGGGCCGCCTCGTGCCGTTCCAGGAGAGCGCCCAGTTGGCGGCGGAAGTCAACGCCCTGCTGGACGATGACCTCGAGCGCAACGCCATGCGCAAGCGGGCCTACAAATACGGGCGCTCCATGGTCTGGAGCGAAGTGGGAGACAGCTACCTGAAACTGGCAGACGCCATTATCGCGGAGAGGAGCATGAGACCGCGCTCCCTGGTGATCCATCCCGGCAAAAAGGAGGAGATTCTTGCCGTCCCGGACATCGAGTTGAACCACCTCCGCACGCTGACGGACGACACCGGGATCCTGCAGCACTCGGTGTGTGCTATCCCCGACCGTATCCACGGGTATTGCACGGATGACAATGCGCGGGCACTGGCGACAGTCATGCACTACCACCATCTTTACAGGGATGATTCCGTACTGCCCCTCGCGCAGATCTACCTGGCGTTTCTGCATCATGCGTTCAATCCGGAAGCCAATCGGTTCCGCAATTTCATGAGCTATGAACGCCAGTGGCTCGAAACCGTGGGAAGCGAGGAATGCCATGCGCGCGCGGTACAAGCCCTGGGGCTTTCCACGGCCCTCGCGCCGGATGACACCCTGCTTTCGTTCACGACGATTCTGTTTCACCGCGCCCTTGAGGCGGTCGAGTCCATGACCTCTCCGAGGGCCTGGGCCTCCGCGATTATCGGCATCCATGCCTACCTGAGCCGCTTCGACGGGGACACCCATGCGCGCCGCCTGCGCGCCACTATGGCGGCACGGCTTTATGAACTGTTTGAGCATCATGCCACCGACGGCTGGCCCTGGTGCGAAGATGTCGTCACGTACGAGAACGCCAAGATTCCGCACGCGCTCATCCTGAGCGGACAATGGATTCCCCACGCGGAAATGTTGGAAATGGGGCTGCGCAGCCTTGAATGGCTATGCACTCTGCAACTGCGTGACGACGAGACGGTCAGTCTGATAGGCAACAACGGGTGGTTGACGCGCGATGGCACGCATGCCCGCTTCGACCAGCAACCGATCGAAGCCAGCGCGCTCGTGCAGGCCTGCGCGGAAGTGTACCGGCATACGCGTAAGGACATCTGGCTGAACCGGGCCACCCAGTTTCTCGATTGGTTCTTGGGCAGCAACGACATCCATGCGCAACTCTACGATTACCACACCGGCGGCTGCCGCGATGGACTCCGATTCGACGGCGCGAATCTCAACCAAGGCGCGGAATCAACACTCGCTTGGCTAACCGCCGCGCTGACCGTGGACGAGTTCTCGCATCATGATATAAAATCGAGAATTGGTTCCGATGAATCCTCTTGTGATGTATCCGCGCCGCTGAATTGAGGCGCACGACATCCGCAGGACATCCGTGTTCGCCAGTTTGGTCACCCGGAATGGCCTCCGTCGAGGGAACTACGTGAACGGCGCGATGTCCCGGCGTTACCCAAAGGAGCCGGCTCGTGAGTACGACCCGCCAACATGTGCCCTTGCATGATCTGGTCCGCCGCCTTCCCATTAAGCTCATGAAGGCCGATCGGCGCGTGATCACCCTGCCGTTTGCACCTTGGACCGGGGCGCGCGTCCAGGACGTGCTGGACCGTGTGAACCGCATGACCGACGAGGAGGTCGATACCACGCTGGCGGATGTGCGCGCGAATTTCGGCCAGCGCCACCGCGATCTGAATGCGGTCTTTCACGAGAACTTCCAGATGCTGGTGGGCCGCACACGTAGAAAACGGAAGCACCTGACGGAAAACCGCAGACTGCTGATCGGCAGTTATTTCACGATGGAGTACTCGCTCGAATCCTGCGCCTTGTTCAATCCCTCCATCGTCCGCCACCCCGACCAGACGGGGGCTCCTGAAGGCGGCGTCCGCTTCATCATGAGTCTGCGCGCCACGGGGGAAGGGCACATCTCCTCCGTGGTGTTTCGCAGCGGCGTGCTCGACCAACGCCATGACGTCCATTTCGATCCGCCCGCCAAGTATTCATCCCGCACGCGCCTATCTCCTGACCAGGTTTATCTGAAACCCCTGTTTCGGCGGAAGCTGGGCGAAATGGGCGTCAGTCTTGCCAATGCCGACGCGGTTCTCGAACAGGTGCCGGATTCGTTCTCCTTCGCACAACTCGAAGGGGCAATTCTGAACCGAAGGAAAGACGGCCGGGGACTCGTCAAGTTCGCGGAGACAGTCGACCACATGCGGTGGCTGGCGAGGTCCAACTATCAACTGGACTTCGGATCCGAGGTCGACTTGTCACACCTGATCATCTATCCGCAAAGCGACAACGAATCGCGCGGGATCGAAGACCTTCGCCTGGTTGAATTCCGGGAGGACGACGGCGCGATCAAGTACTTCGGTACGTACACCGCCTACAACGGGTTCCGCATCCTGCCGATGCTGATGGAGACCGCCGACTTCAAGCGTATTTCCATCCACACACTGAACGGCGCCTGCGCTCAGAACAAAGGCATGGCCCTGTTTCCCCGCCGCATCAACGGGCACTACGCCGTGTGCTCGCGCATCGACGGGCAGAACCTCTTCATCATGTATTCGGATTACGTCCACTTCTGGGAAACGGCGGAGCTGCTCGCCACGCCCGCCTATCCGTGGGAACTAATGATCATTGGTAACTGCGGATCTCCTATCGAAACGCCTGAAGGCTGGCTGCTGCTCACGCATGGCGTGGGCCCGATGCGGCGCTACTGCATCGGCGCTATGCTGCTCGATCTGGACAACCCGCTCCGCATCATTGGACGCCTGCGCGAACCGTTCATCGTGCCCACGGAAGACGAACGGGAAGGCTACGTGCCCAACGTGGTCTATTCCTGTGGCAGCATGGTTCATCACGGTGAACTGTTCGTGCCCTACGCCATGGCCGACCGCGCAACCGGTTTCGCCATGGTTCGCCTCGATGAAATTGTCGGCCGCCTCCTCGCGAGTCCGCCCTGAGGACAACATCCGAGGCCGCCCACACGGACACCCACGGACTGACACGTACAGCAGTCGCGTAACTTTGCCCGTATGGAGCGGCGGCTTGCCACTGCTTTCAACCTAAAAACAGCAGTTGAATGGGACTGACCCCGTCTTTCGCGTAGGCCTTGCGGAGCGAAGCACGGGGTCTGTCCCCTCACCCAGTGGGTGACCGTAATGTCTCTGGTAAGGCATTCGCGCCGATAACGTTAACGATTGCATGACGGTTCAACTGCTGTTTTTAGGTTCAACGAGCAGGCTTGCCCGTGGTCCGCGGGGACAGCCCTCCAGGTGCCATTGCCCGTCCCAAGTTGAAATCAGTAGCCGGGGCACGCTTCGCTCGCCCGCCCCGGCCTTTCCTGCGATGGATGTGTATTCACTCGCTATTGGCGCGACCACTCCCGGATCTTCTTCACCTCTTCGGCACCCACCCCGAGCGATTCGAGGAATTCCTCGTGGGCTTCGCCCGACATCTTCTCGAACTCCCTGTGCCACTTGTGCATATCGTCATCGCTGAGACCGGTTGCGCGCATCAGCGCAACCCATTGATTTTTGTTCAACATGGAATTCTCCTCGCCTGCGCCGTGCCGGCCCAGAAGCCGCACGAGCAGTTGCTGTTGTTGTTTCAGTCTGACAATCTCATCGCCAATCGCCCCAAGACGGCGCCGCAAGACCTCCGCATACCCCTTCGGTTCAGATGCGTCGAGCATGCGCCGGATATCCGCCAGCGCTACTCCCCCCGACCGGTACAGGCAGATCAGCCGCAGGCGCTCCTCATCCTCCGGTGAATAGACGCGGTACTTCGCGTCGCTTCGGCAGGAGGCTTTGAGCAGACCGATGGCGTCATAGTGCAAGAGGGTCCCACGGCTCACGCCAAACTTGCGGGCCAGCGCTCCAATTGTCATCCCATTTCCTTTACCTACACCACGGAATCCGGCCGGATCGCCGGGTGAATTTCCGGCTCCCACTTTCGGAGGCGGATCCGTACTGCATCCTCCGGCGGCAGGCGTCGATTCGAACTCTACACTGTACAGTCGCGATCAGGTCAAGGGGATTGAGGAGGGGAGAACAGTAATGGAAGACAATACTACTCCCGTCATATCGGGCGAAATCTGAGAAGCACCTTTCCGGGTGAGCCCGCGCCAGCGGCTCAGGACATTTCCGCGTAGCGGTTGGTGGTGGGAATCCGCATGACAAAACCCCGGGCGGGGTCGTAGGCAAGCTCACCGTCATGCTCTTCCGCGGTTGCCCGGGCGATGGTCAGCCCCAAGCCCATGTGGTCCGTGCCTTTCGTGGTGTAGTACGGCTCGAAGATGCGGGCCCGCTCGCTTTCGGGTATCACCGGCGCGGTGTCGTGGAAGGTGAAGGCCACCACGGCGCCTTCCATCCGCACGGATGCCTCGAAGCGGCGGTTCTTCTGGTTATCCAGAGCCTCCACCGCGTTCGAAATGATGTACATCATGGCCTGCTGCAATTTGGGCAAATCAGCCGTGAAATTGTGAAGTTGCGGTTCATACTCGCACGCCACGGCCACGTGCGCCACCTTGAGGTCGTAGCGTCGCAGATCAAGGACCCGGTCCATCAAGTTTGCCGGGTCCACAATGCGGACATCCGCCCGTTCCCGGCGCGAAACGTCGGTCAGGTTGTTAATGAGAGTGCTGGATTTGCGGACTGCCCCAATTATTTCGGAGAGCATACGATTGGATTCGCTGCCGAGGGCAGGGTCCATTCCCACGAGTTCGGCATAGGCCATGATCGCGCCAAGGTAGTTGTTGACGTCGTGCGTGACGCTGCTAACGCAACGCCCAATCTGGGCATAGCGATAAAGCTTGGTGAGCTTCTCGCCCATTGCACTCGCCTGAAGATCGACTTCTGTGTCCACCGAACAACCCATTTCGGTACGGATCCCCTCGCGACCATCGCCTTCAGATTACCACTTTTTATGGAATCTGTCAAGACGAAAAAGCCGCTCGGTCCCAATACCGCGCCTACTTACTCGGCAACTCCCAGGTTCTCGGGCCCAACTTCAGCAAGCCTACAGGTTGTCCACCAGGGCCTGTCCAAACTCGCTGCATTTCAATAAGGTGGCGCCTTCCATCAACCGCGCAAAGTCATAGGTCACGCGCTTCTGCCGGAACGTCTTGACCATCGCCTCGGTGATCGAGTCGGCCACTTCCGTCCAGCCCATGTGCTCGAACATCATCACGCCGGACAGGATCACGCTGCTGGGGTTAACCTTGTCCTGGTTCGCGTATTTGGGGGCGGTCCCGTGGGTTGCCTCAAAGATGGCCGCTCCCGTTTCGTAGTTGATGTTGGCCCCCGGCGCGATCCCGATGCCGCCCACCTGGGCCGCCAAGGCGTCGCTCATGTAGTCGCCGTTGAGGTTCATTGTGGCGACCACATCAAACTCATCCGGGCGCGTAAGGATCTGCTGCAGGAAGATGTCGGCGATGGTGTCTTTGACCAGGATCTTGCCGCCGGGGTTGCCGCCACAGTCGTCCCAGCCGACGGCCACATCCGCGAATTCCTCCTTCACCAGCTCGTAGCCCCACTTACGGAAGGCCCCCTCGGTGAACTTCATGATGTTGCCCTTGTGCACGAGGGTGACGCTCTTGCGCTTATTCTGCACCGCGTAGTTGAGCGCGGCGCGGATGATCCGCTTGGACCCCGTTACGCTGATCGGCTTGATGCCGATACCGGAGTCCGGCCGGATGCTCCAGCCGAATTCCTTCTGCAAATACGCAATCACTTTGGCCGCGTCGCCGCTGCCCTCTTCCACTTCGAGCCCGGAATACACATCCTCCGTGTTCTCCCGGTAGATGACCATGTCGACTTTTTCAGGCTCTTTCACGGGACTGGGGACACCCTCGAACCAGCGTACCGGCCGCACGCAGGCGAACAAGTCCAGCTTCTGGCGCAGGGTGACGTTCAAGCTGCGGAATCCACCTCCAACGGGGGTGGTCAATGGTCCCTTGATGGCGATGTGAAACTCGCGGATCGCGTCCAGGGTCTCATCGGGAAGGTAGCTGCCACAGTGCTGGTCGGCCTTTTCGCCTGCGAAGATTTCCATCCACGCGATACTGCGCTTGCCTCCGTAGCAGTGCTTGACCGCTGCGTCAAACACGTACTGCGAGGCGCGCCAGATGTCCGGGCCGGTGCCGTCGCCTTCGATGAATCCCACGATGGGAGTATCGGGGGTCGCGAGTTTTCCTGTGCTGTCTACCGTGATCTTCTCGCCCCGTGGAACCTTGATGTGCTTGTACGTCGCCATGATCTCCCCTGCGCGGCACGCAGCTGGCCGCCATTTTCTGAACTTCGTGTGTTTGTTACACTTCAACCATGCGCGCGTTCAACACATGCGGAATCGCGCGAATCTTGTCCAGCACGCTCGCATCCATCGGGCCATCGATGTTGATGACCGCCGTGGCGCGTCCGCCTTCGGCTTCGCGGCCCAGGGCCAGGTTGGCGATGTTGACGCCCGCCTCGCCGATGGTCGTTGCCACACGGCCCAGCACCAGCGGCTTGTCCTAGTTGATGCAGACCACCATCTTCGTGACGAGTTCCACGTCGACGCGGGTTCCGTCGATGCTGCAGATGCGGGGCTCTTGATTGTTGAAAAGGGTGCCGGCGATTTCGTGCGTCTCTTTGTCGGTGGCCGCCTTGATGCGAATCTGGAACGCGTAGTCCTGGGGCTGGGCGCTGCGCTTCTCGCTGAAATCGATGCCGTACTCCTTCAGCAGGTGCGGCGCGCTCACGACATTGACGGTCTCGACCAAAGGTTCCAGGAAGCCGGTAAGGATCGCGGCGGTGATGGGATAGGTGTCCGTCACCACCAGCTCGCCTTCGTATGCGATCTCGAGGCCCGTCGGGCGGCCATCCATGTACGAGGAGACAAAGCGTCCCATCCGCTCCGCGAGCAACAGCAGGGGTTGCAGCGTTTTGCGGGTCTCGGCGTCGAGACTCGGCACGTTGACGGCGTTCACGATGGCGCCGGTGGTCAGATACTCCACCATCTGCTTCGCCACTTCGACGGCAACCGTCAATTGGGCCTCGTCGGTAGAGGCCGCCAAGTGCGGCGTCATCACGATATTGTCGAGACCGAGGAACGGATTGTTCTCAAGCGGCTCGCTGGTGTACACGTCGAGCGCGGCGCCTGCGATCGTCTTGTCTTTCAGCGCCTGCGCCAAATCCGCTTCATTGATGAGGCTGCCGCGCGCGCAATTGACTATGCGGCATGTGGGCTTCATGCGCTTGAAGTGCTCGGCGCGGATCATGTTGTCCGTCTTATCCGATTTGGGCGCGTGCAACGTGATGAAATCGGAGCGCTCGATGATCTCGTCCAGTGTGACCAGTTCCACACCGAGCGTTTCGGCCTTGAGCTTGGTGAGAATGGGGTCGAAGACCAGGACATTCATGCCGAAGGCCTGTGCGCGCTTGGCTACGGCGCCGCCGATGCGCCCCGCGCCCACGATGCCCAGCGTCTTCCCGAACACTTCGGTGCCGCCGAACTTCTTGCGGTCCCAACGGCCTTCCATCATGGAGGCATGCGCGCGGGGAACGTCGCGGCACAACGCGAAGAGCAGCGCAAACGTGTGCTCGCACGTGGAAATGGTGTTGCCGCCCGGCACATTCATCACGACAATGCCGCGCTTGGTGGCGGCCGCCTTGTCGACGTTGTCCGTGCCCGCGCCGGCGCGCCCGATGACTTGCAGCTTGCCCGCGGATTCCAGCGCCTCGGCCGTCACCTTCGTCGCGCTGCGCACCACCAGGCCATCATACTCGCCGATGATGGCCGCCAACTCCGCTGGCTTCTGCGGTGGTTTGACATCCACTTCAAAGCCCGCTTCGCGAAAGATCACGACACCTTCTTCGCTCAGATTGTCTAGCACGAGAATCTTTGGCATGACTACACTCTCCCTGGATGGACTGCGGCAGCGACCGCACGAATCCGCAGCACGAGTGCTTGCAGAGCACACCCTGCAAGCGCAGCCCCACCGCGGCAATGCAAGTCGGACTCACCGGAGCCCGAACCATTCCGTGCCCCCGCCGGTGCCGGACCGCCGCCAAACGCCCGCAAACCTTCAGCCCCGGGCACTCCCCAGTCCCGGAACGCCGAAGCCAGAGTGGCCATTGCTGTGCAAGGGTTTACGAGCACACAACTTGGTACTGAATCTTACATGGTCCCAGGGGGCTTTGCAAACTGAAATTTGGGATATGCCGTGAGCATACCCGTAGCAGGACAGGCGGGAATGGGTAAACCCGGCAGGGCTGGACCGGAATGGTCTGCGCCTCTCTTTTTACACGTTGCGCGTAGGCGCGGATACCTCGTAGATTTTCTCGTACGCGGTCCAGAACTCTTCCGTAGAACAGAGAACCGGCCGCACTTCCAACCCGGTCATCGTCTCGACATTCCGCAGCGCCTCCGTGTCGAGAGGATAGACCATGGCAACCGTCAGCGCATCCCGGGAACGGCTGATCGGCACCATTTCATGTTGCGCGGCAAAATCCCTGGGAAGGACCCCGCGCTGCTCGGCGGTGATGACGTAGTTGGCAAGGTGAATGGTCCCCACACCCGCGGCCTCCGCCAGAAACGCCATGAAGCCGGCACGCTCCACGTATCCCAGCAGGATAAGGACCTCGCCCAGTTTGCCGCCGTACTCCGCTTGATGGGCCAGCGCGTGTTGAAGCTGTTTTGGGGTGATCAGTCCTTCCACACAAAGCCACTCGCCCAATTTCAGTGCGGCCAGGGTTTGATGTTCAAGAGCACCCGGTTCGCCCAGCGGCAATGCTTCAGGATGGTTGTTCCACGCAACAACGCCTTGACGTTCCATGCTGGCCACCTTTCGACGAGTCTGCTTATGACACTTGTCCAGAGATAATCGTACCAGAATCGACGGAAAATTGCCAGTCCTTTTTTGAATATATTCCGTAAACGCCATGCATAAATCCATAAATCATGCAATTCGAGCCATTTCCGTCAAAGGAGCCTACTGCCCCAAAACTGACGGCGGCCAGACAGAAAAGTGGCGGGATGTCAACCTGGCTAACCCGGCTTTCTCACACGCACACACCGCTGACCTCTCAATCCCAGTCGATTCAGCAGTTTGCAGGTCCCTGGCACGTCCACCTTGCTTACACGATGTGTGTGTGAGAAATCCTCCCGAACTAGCCTTTGGGGGATTGCCAGAGCAAATCTCACCGCCCGCTACGCGGGGGGGCGGTGAAATATGCGGACTAAGAGAAGCCGCGTGCCTCTCCATCCAGAACCCACGCAGAAGGCGTGGCAAGCCTCATTCAGCTGCGGTACGTGGGGGCAATTAGGCAAACGCACGTGGAAGTGGTTCAAGAACGATGGAAATGACGGGCCACGAAGGGGACAAATTGAGGAGACGCTGCGACGCTACAACGGTTGGTGGAGTACCTAGGCCGAGGGGGAC
>JADLCA010000389.1 GCA_020847495.1 Candidatus Hydrogenedentota bacterium
GTGTTGAGCACCGAGGGGACCGGCAAACACGACAAGCACACTCCGCACGGCCCGGTGTCTGTTCAGTTCAATAACAACCATACCGGATCGGGAGACGGAGTCGCCGTGCGCGCCTCAAGTCTCACCCGGCGCTTCGGCAATTTCGTCGCTGTGGACCACATCACGTTTGACGTGCCGCGGGGTCAGATCTTTGGTTTCCTGGGACCAAACGGCGCGGGCAAGAGCACCACGATCCGCATGCTATGCGGATTGTTGGAACCCAGCGAAGGCGAAGGCAGTGTGGCTGGATTCGATGTGCGCAGACAGCCCGAGCAAATCAAGAAGCATATCGGCTACATGAGCCAGAAGTTCTCCTTGTACGAGGATCTGACGGTCGAGGAAAATATCGATTTCTACGGGGGCATCTACGGACTCAGCGGCGCGCGGCTTGCGCCACGCAAAGACTGGGCGGTAGAAATGTCCGGACTCAAGGATCACCGCAAGAGCCTTACAGCCGTGTTAAGCGGCGGTTGGAAACAGCGGCTCGCACTGGCCTGCGCGATCCTGCATGAACCGCCGATCCTCTTCCTCGACGAACCCACGAGCGGCGTGGATCCGCTGAGCCGCCGGCGGTTCTGGGACCTCATCTATGAACTCGCAGAGCGCGGCGTCACCGTATTCGTCAGCACGCACTACATGGAAGAAGCCGAGTATTGCGACCGCCTTGCGCTGATCTATCGCGGCAAGATGGTGGCACTCGGTTCGCCGCTGGAACTCAAGACCGGCCTCATGCGCGAGCAAATCCTGGAGGTGCACTGTCCGCATGCGCATGAAGTGATGGAGCACTTGGCGAAGCTGCCCGAAGTGCAGGAAGTGGCCCTGTTCGGCGCGGGACTCCACGTGGTGGTGCGCGACGCGGAAGCCGCACAACGGGCCATTCAAGCCGAATGCAAGCGGCGTGAGTTGCACCTTGGCCATGTGGAGCGGATCACCCCGGGCATGGAAGACGTCTTTGTTTCCCTCATCGAGGCCGAAGACCGCCGCGAGGCCACCCATGCTTAACTTGCGCCGCATGGCCGCCATTGCGCGGAAAGAAAGCCTGCACGTGATGCGCGACTGGCGCAGCCTGTACCTCGCCATGGGCATCCCGGTGGCGCTGATTCTGCTCTTCGGCTACGCGCTGAACATGGATTTGGAAAATGTGCCCACCGCCGTGTGGGACCAGTCGCGCACGCCGGAAAGCCGCGAACTGCTCAGCTTCTTCGACGGCTCCCCCTACTACGCGATCGAATCCTATCACGATGGTTACGACGCGCTCGAAACCGCCCTGCTGTCACGCCGCGTCATGATTGCCCTCGTCATCCCCAGCGATTTCGCGGACAAACTCCACGCCAACCGGCCCGTGGCGGTGCAAGTGATCAGCGACGGCAGCGACGCGACCACCGCGCGGCTCGCCCTCGGCTACGCCTCGGCGTTGGGCCTGATCTACAATCACAATCTCCTCGCGGAGCGTATCGCCCTCATGGGACGCGGCCCGCTGCGCGAGCCGCTCTTGCTCGACGCGCGCGCCTGGTACAATCCCGATCTCCGCTCCGAAAACGACATCATCCCCGGCATTATCGCCGTGGTGCTCATCGTGATCTCGGCCATGCTGACCAGCGTGACCGTCGCGCGCGAATGGGAAATGGGCACGATGGAGCAACTCATCAGCACGCCGATCCGCGTGCCCGAGATCGTGCTCGGAAAAGTCTTCCCCTACTTCGTCATTGGCATGGCGGATATCACCATCGCCATGTTGATGGGCCGCCTGCTGTTTCACGTACCCTTGCGCGGTCACCCCGCGCTCGTGTTCGCGACCGGCGCCATCTTTCTGACCGGCGCACTCTTCCTCGGCTTGATGTTGAGCATCAACCTGAAGAAACAGGTCCTGGCAAATCAGATCGCCCTGTTTGTCAGCTACCTTCCGACCTTGCTCTTGAGCGGCTTCGTCTTCGCCATCGAAAACATGCCGCGGCCTCTGCAACTCATCACGTACATCGTTCCCGCCCGTTATTTTATTGCCCTGCTGCGGGGCATCTACCTGAAAGGCATCGGGCTCGAAGTTCTTTGGCTAAACGCGCTGCTGCTGGCCATCTATGCGGCGTTCATGGTGATTATGGCGCATAAGCGCATGAAACTGAAACTGGAGTAGGTCATGCTGGAACGCATAAGGCGCATGCTGATCAAAGAGTTCCTGCAGATGTTCCGCGACGTCCGCATGCGCCTCGTCGTGTTCGTCGCGCCGCTGATCCAGATGACCATCTTCGCATTTGCGCTGACGACCGATGTGACCAACATCCGGACCATCGTGCTCGACCGCGACAACACACCCTCCTCGCGCGAACTGCTCCACGCGTTTACCGCGGCGGACTATTTCGAGATCGTCGCATTCGCCCGGTCGGACGAGGACTTTCGGAAGATGCTGAATGCGGGCGAGGCGCAGGCCGCGCTCGAAATCCCGCTGGACTTCGAGCGGGACCTCCGCGGCGGGCGCACGGCGCGCGTCCAGCTTCTCGTCGATGGCACGGAGACCAACAACGCTGCCGTTGCCTTGTCGTATGCGAACCAAATCGCGGGGCAGTTCGCGCAGGAGCGGCAGCTCCGCCAGTTTGAAGTGCAGCTTGGAGCCGGAGCGATTCCGGCAACGGTCGCGTTTGAAATGCGTGCGTGGTTCAACCCGAATCTGGAAAGCGCTTATTACTACGTTCCGGGGCTGATTGCCGTCATGCTCATGGTTGTGAGCGTCATGCTCACGAGCATCTCGATCGTCCGCGAAAAGGAGATCGGAACCATCGAGCAGGTGATGGTGACGCCCATTCGCCGCGTGGAGTTCATCATCGGAAAGACCCTTCCGTTTCTCGTCACCGGGTACATCACGATGACCTTGATGTTTGCCGTCGCCATGATTGTGTTCGGGGTGCGGGTCGAAGGAAGCATTCTCCTGCTGTATGTGTTGGCGGGAGTTTATGTGGTGGGGAACCTGGGGCTGGCGCTTTTCGTAAGCGTGAGCGCCGCCACGCAACAGCAGGCTCTTCTCACGGCATTTCTGCTGCTGATGCCCGGCGTCTTGCTGAGCGGGTTCATGTTTCCCATTCGCAACATGCCGATGCTCATCCAATACGCGACCGTGCTCAACCCCATGCGATGGTTCCTGATCATCCTGCGCGGGATCGTCTTGAAAGGCGAAGGCATTGCGACGCTGTGGCAGCCGATCCTCTGGCAGACCGGACTCGCCGTGATCTTCATCACGCTCGCCGTGGCGCGATTTCGCAAAACGTTGAGCTGATCCTAAAGAAAGCCGTCAAGCGATCATCATGTTGTGACGCTGATATGGCACATCGCATTGGAGAGAACGATACCCTCACCGCTTGGACGAGCAGCGTTCGTCTGAGTATTCGGTGTTATCTGCTTGGTGTGCCACGCTGGTGCGTGGCGTTCCCAGGCTCGCCTGCCGTTTTTGGGTTCAAAAATCTATGTCCAAATCGCGGGGAGGGAGTGCGCGTAGATCGCGGCCCGTATCCGCTTCGCAAGAGGCCCGCGCATCCATGTGGTGATATGCGCTCTGTGTCCCGGAGGGACGGCCGAAAGTAGCCCAGGAATTCATTCCTGGGTCGGAACGTACCCCGCTCAATTAGTCCCGTAGGGACGACAGAGACCGGGTGCTCGCGCTAAACCAACCCGCGCCCAGTGTGTGCATGTGAGCATTCAGAATCGGAAGGACAAACGCATGAGGTTGGCTCTGCCGTCCCTCCGGGACTGGTCGGAGAGGGGAGGTCCGGCTGACCCAGGACTGAAGGTCCTGGACTACTAACGTGCAGGATCTTAAAAAAGTTACGCACATTCTGCGCGGCTTTCGGACCACGTTGGCCTGCGGTCGCATGCACCAGAAGCATGTTGGCCTTCCATGCCGTCAGAGCGCGGCGTGCATCTGCAGCCCTGGCAAGGGTGCAGGGATGTAGCCACGGGTGGAGCCGAAGGCGGAA
>JADLCA010000390.1 GCA_020847495.1 Candidatus Hydrogenedentota bacterium
CCGCCGGCTCTACGAGGCACTGGCGGCCGTATCGGAGGACCTCGAAGCGGGGAAGACGCCAGACCCGGTGCTGGTGCAACGGTTCGCGAAGGCCGCCGCGACGCGGAAGGTCCTGTGGGAAGTCCTGGAATCGCACAAGAGGCTTGACCTGTTTCCCGAAGAGTACGGCACGCAGGAATTGTTGGCCGAAGCCGATATTGTGCTGTGGCTATGCCATCCGAATGAGCTGCAGTCGCCCCCCGACGAGATCGAGTTGATGGCGACGCTTCCTTCCCCCGCATCGACTCCGGACAAGCCGGCCAACTATTACGTTTTCCGCTATCGCGCAAACCCGCCGCACTGGGCCGCCAACGACGGATGGATGGCGGCCGTGGCGGGTCCGTACGCGGCAAACGGCGACCCGACGCCTTATGCGCCGGCCACGTTCAGCCGGTTCGAGGCCTACGATTCGCGAACTCCCGAAGAACACATGACGGTCACGCATGACCTCATCATGGGCAAGCAGAAGTAGGGAGGAGGCGAGGATTCGGGAGGCTATTCGCCGAGACTCCAGGGTGCGGGATTGCCGAATACGTATTCATTCATCCGTGAAGCGAGGGCCGCGTAATTCTCACGCAGACCTTCATCATAGGCAGGCGCAAAGGCTTGGATGGCCGCATCGCGTGCGGCACGGAAGACAGGCTTAAGGGATTCCACTTCAACATCAGGAACTTCCTCAAGGAGTTCGGCGTCGTTGAAGAACAAGCTGCTGCACATGTAGTCCGCGTCATCGCAGGCCTCTACCATCGAGCCACCATCGCGGCGGCCCTTGCAGTAGTACTGGGCAAAGAGCGCGGCCCACGTGATCAACTTCCCTTTCAAAGCGTCCAGGGTTAAGGCACGGTCTGGACTGTCTTTGAGCACAGTGGTAACAGCCTCAGCGGCGGCGTGCGAGGCACTTTCGAAAGCGAAGATCCTTGCGCGCTCGCTTGCAGTATCGCGCGCACAAAAGCAAGCGGACTCGCAGGGAGAGAAGCTGGGACTTGGTCTCGTCGCGTCCCTGCGACTCCCAATTCTGCGTAGCGAACCTGACGCGGCCTTCGTCGTCCACGCGAGTGTACATACGAAAGAACGGCGACTCGGACACTCCAGTTCTTGATGGTGATCATGTGCGCGGCCAGAGACGTGGGCTGATTCCGTTCGCATCCGAACCACGTTTGCGCGTGTTGGCATATCAATCCCTGCCCGGACAAGCGAAATGCATTCCGCGAACCGCAGCATCTCGAACATCTCGCTGTCCGCCAGCCTCGCCAGATAGACCGCGCAATCGGTTGCGAAATGCCGCAGCTTCTTCGCGCCAAGTCCCAGGCGCATGGCGGCAAAGTGAATCCTTTCGTTGGTGTGCAAGGTGTCGCTCAAGAGCAAGTCAGACGACGTGAACGATGATTGCGCGCGGCACACTTCCTCGAGACGGGCCGCGGCATCTACCGTACACCATGTCAGGACGGTATGAAGATCCTCGCGGGACCAAGCTCTGTTTGGGTCAACATTCATAGCTCTCGTTCCCGTGCGGAAGCTCTACCCACTTGCCGCCAACAGCGATGCAGCCAGACACAAACGCAAAAGGCGTCAGCGTCGCGAGGAACACGTATACACGCACGACCGTGAAAAGGACCTTCAGCCATCGCATATCGAGGTCTCTCCCACGCCAGTTTACCATACCAGAGCGGACTGCGACAGAGACGGCTGTCGCCACTGTATTTTGAAAGTGCAGAAAGCTCTGCCTTCCCTCCGGGACTGTATGGGGAGGGGGTCCGGTTGACCCAGGGTTGAAAACCCTGGGCTACTTTCGGCCGTCCCTCCGGGACGCGGATGAGGACAAAGAACGGGGCCGGCGGCGGTGTATGTGCATGCGACACAGATGCCAGCCCGGTGCGGTGTGTGGAGGACGGGGGTGCGTACCCGGTACGGTGTGTGCACGCCGCGGGTGCGTGCCAAGCGGCGGTGCGATCATGCAATAGGCTTCTGCTCACGCCTGGGGATTTCGGTTAATTCTCCGGAGTCCCATCATTCCCATATTTCCCATCGCTCCCATGCCTCCCATCGGGGGATGGCTGGCCGTCTCGGAAAACCGCAGGCGAGCCTGCTTCGTGAAAGCAGAGGCGAGCCTCCGCACTCCATATTGGGCGCCACTGGGAGCGCTGGCATCCTTGCCGGCTCTTGAAGGTGACAGCAAGCGCGGTGCGTGAACCAAGGGCATTTGGCCACTCATACAAGCGTGCCGCTAAGGCCTGTCCCTTGCCGCCGCGCTCGGCGAGCGAGGCGGTACTGAAGAGGCGTCTCCGCAGGTGTCTCTGCGGGGCAGCCGTCTCGGGTCAGGGCAGTTCTTCGGGTTTGGCGGTGTCGCCTTCCATGACGTAGGGGAGGCGGCGGACGCGAGTGCCGGTCTGATCGCAGAAGTAGAGGCGCGACTCCGAGGGTTGGCGCCCGTGACCGTCGGCCCAGAAGGCGTAGAAGTCGGGATGCGCGTTCAGCGGCCTGCGGCAATACGTGTGGTTGAACGGGCTGTCGTGCGTGATGAGGCGCTCGCGGGTCCACGTGGCGCCCTCGTCTTTGCTCACCCACATCGCCACTTCGCCGCCGGGATTGAAAGCCTGCGGGCCGTTCTCGGAGGGGCCGATGATCCGCCAGGTGCCATCCGCTTCGACGTGGATGCTGCCGGTGTCGTAGTTGTTGTCGGAGGTGGTGACGCTGTGCCAGGCCCAGGCGTCGCCTTTCCAATGCGCGACGCGCCATTCGCGCGGGCCGTGCTCTGGACCCGGTTCCCATGAGGGAGCGGTGACGTGAAGCAGGACGGGCCGGCCCTGCGCGTCGTAGTTCAAGTCCTTCACATACGCCAGCAGGCCTTCGGATTCATACTCGCGGATCAACGCGGGATTGTGCGGGTCGCTCAAGGGAATCTGGAGCGGCTCGCCGGTGATCGTTTGCCACGTAGCGCCCATGTCGTGCGTCTCGGCGTAGTAGACGTTTGTGCGCCAGTTCAGACCGTGGCGTTTGGCGTCGCCCTGAAAAGCCTTGGGGTGATAGTTGAAAGCCGTGCCGACCGAAGTGCCGCGCGGCCAACTGATCTGGTAGTGACCTTCGCCGAAAAACGAAAACCGTTTGCGCTCGCTCCACATCTTGCCGTTTGGACTCGTCTGCCAGGACAAGGCGCGTCCGCCATCGTAGGCGGTGTGGATGAAGAGAAAGCCCTTGCCGGTGATGTACCAGGGCTGTGGATACGAGTAGTTCGTTTCGAGCACGAGTTCGAAGTCGTCGATCGAATAGGGCTGCGTGCTTTTGAAAATGTACGCGGGACGCGAAGTGCCGTGCGCGCTCGCGAAGACCCACAGGTAGCCGCCATCATCGATGGCGAGCACGGGATTGTCGTGCGCATCTTCCGTCTTCTTGTCGAGCAAGATAACCGGACGCGGCACCTCGCCGGTGGCGTGATCGTAATACGAGATCATCTCGAGCAGGGCGTTCTCGCCCGGTTTCGTGCCGCCGTACACGAAGAAGGTCTTGTTCACGGCAGGCGCGTAGATCGCCATGGGAATGTGCTTGGCGCAGTACGTGCCCAGTCCGCCGCTGTACTTGTAGACGTACTCGTCGTTGGTCTTCTGGTTGTAGTACCAGATGCCACGGTAGCCGGTGTCTTTGGGATACTCGGCGGGATCGGCCCCTGCATGGAGGACGCAGGCGAGCACAGCCGCCACTACCAAGTGAATGATTCCGATGCGCATCATCGCTCCTCCTAGCGGCTTCTACCCGGGATAGATCGCCTCGTCGTGCCAGGTGCGCCACATGAGTTCATACCGCGCAAGCGGCAGACCTGTAAATGCACAGTTACTCGTGCTGAAAACATAGCCGCCGCCGGGCATGCCGTGGCGGATGCAATAGCGCGCGGATTCAACCACTTCTTCCTCCGTGCCGGAGGTGAGTAAACCGCAGTTGACGTTGCCGATCAAACACACCTTGTCGCCGTAGAGGCGCTTGACTTCCGCAATGTCGACGCCGCCCTGCGGGTCCAGCGAATGGATCGCGTGAGGGTTCGCGGCCACGAGCTGATCGAGGATGGGCATCACGTTGCCGTCCGTGTGCTTGATGCAGTAGAAACCCAGCTCACGTTCGCCCGCAATGACCTGCGTGAGGTATGGCGTAATGATCTCCGCGAACATGTCCGGGGCCAGGAATGGATTGTCGTTGAAGCAGTAGTCGTCGCACAGTGCGAACCCGTCGAGGCCGCCGTGCTTGGCCAGGCGCTCCGCCCAGGCGAGCTGGCGATCCACCTTGCGCTGCGCTTCGTCTTTCGCCTCATCGAAGTGCTCGTACAACCACGACACGTGTTCAATCATGTTGGTGCCGGTCGGAATCGGGTACGTCGCGTCGCCGTGAAGCATGAGGAAGAACTCATCGCCGGACATCTCGCGCACGAGATCGATGCAGCGCAGGGCCTCTTCGTGGCCCCACGGATTCGGATGCAGGAAGATCGCGCTGTGCTCGTAACGCCGCGCGGTCTGGATGAAGATCTCCGCCTGGTCGCGCCGGTGCAGATTGCGCTCCGTCTCGGTCATCTGGTCCCACTGCTCGTAGTTCCGGTGGCTCGGGTGGACCCGGCCGAAGGCCTCCATCGTCAAGAAGAAGACCAGCTCGAAATGCGGCACCCGGCCCGGCACCGGCCGGCGCTCGAGCGCCGCAATGAATCGCTCCCTTGGTGTCATCAACGCCTCCCCCTGAATCGCGCGCGGCGTGCGCGCCACCGGCCATACTACTTGGCGGCCCGATCCATCTCGACAATCATCTTGGCAAGCGCGTCCCGCTTGGCGAGGAGCACATTGGGATCGCGCGTGTACGTAACGAGGTCGGGCACGAGTTCCTTGAGGTTGTAGACCTCCTGGGCGCGCTTCAGCAGCGCCTCGTTGCCGCCCTTGGCCTCGAGCGCCTTCACGCGCTCGCGGAACAGCACCAGGTAATCGTAGTCCTCGATCCCATCGCGAATCGTCTCCCACCGGATTGAGCTGATTGGGCCGGCAGGCCCCGGGTAAACGAGGAACCCGTCGCCATTGGCAGGCGTGATGTCGAGCTGATCGCGCCAGGGATTGGCCTCGGGGTCGCTGTAGTTGACGCTCCAGTAGTGCATGCCGCCGATGCCGAGCGCCCACGTCTGCCAGAACAGGATGCGGTGCTCCATCGCGGCGAAGTCGAGGAAGAAGTTCGCGTAGGGCCGGGGCGGCGTGTGGTTCACGTACCACCAGACCGCGTTGCCCGCCGCGACGCGATCGAGCACGAGCCGGTTGTTGACCGTGTCCATCACGGGCACGTGCACGCCCCAAATGTCCGCGGCTTCGTGGAAAAACGGCTGCATGCCGAACGTCGTTACCATGAGCGGAATGTCCGGGGCAGTCTCGCGCCACTTCTGCATCGTGTCGTACAGGCGCGGCCAGGATGGGCGTTCGGGCTCGTTCGCGATCGGACAGAACACGCGGTCCTTGATGCCGTTGCGCTTCACGAAGGCATCGGCCTGCTTGAGCTGTTCGGGAACGTCCTGCAGTGACGCGGGTACCGCGACCATGCTCACGCCCCGCGCAAGGAGGTCCTTGAGTTTCGGCTCGTACGCCGCGAGGCTTGCCTCGTAATGGGCGCTTTCCGCGGGGAACTGGACGAGTTCCCGCAAGGTCACGCGATGCCGCAGCGCGTTGTCGAGGTAGGCGTCGAGCAATTGCGCATCGCCGCCCTTGTACCCGAAGCGCTTGCAGAGGCTTACCGCGCCATCCTTCCAGAATCCGAAATCCGTCTTCAGGTGCGGCGTGCGGGGCAGCTCGAAATCGTGCACCGTAACGCGCAATCCGAGTTCGACCGGATCGCGGCCCGACCATCCAAGTTCCATCATGCCTTCGTAGGTCCCCGCAGCCGTGCCGGGCGCGGCATATACCGTCACCCAAATCGGGCTGCACTGGCCGCCGGCCGCGGTGAAGGGTTCGAAATCGGGCAAGGCATCCGGCCACGCGCCTGTGGGACCCTCGTAATGCGTCGGCACGGCGACCGGGTAGTAGGCGACCGTGTGGAGGCGGATGCCGGACGCGGGGATGCGTCCGCCCTGTGCGCTGACGAGGTCGCGGGCGCGCAGCGTGACCTTTTCGAGACCAGCCCCGCTGGGTGGGCGCACCACGATCTGGAAGGACTCGCTCTCATTCTTCGCGAGCGACAGGTTGGCAATGGACTGCGTATCGCCAGAGGCGACCGGTTTGTCTTCGGGGAAAATCTTCTCCAGGGGACTTTCGAACCACACAGCCACATCACCCGGAATGGCCATGGCGCGTTTCACGGTGCGCGAGCCTCGGTCCAGGGCGCGCGGCGCGTCCGTCCACGGTTCGAACGACACGTTGCGCGGCTGGCCAACGACAAACTGCGTGTCGATGCCGCCGTGCGGAGAGGACGTGTCGCCGCCCAGCGCGAATTCCTTGCCGTCCTTCTTGATGCGCGCGAGGAAGTCGTACGCGCCATCGCCCGGCGCCTTCCAATCGTAGGAACAGCGAATGACCTTCTGCGGATCGAGGTTGAACTTCATTTCCGGAAGACGCCAGACCTGATCGTTCGCGGCGAG
>JADLCA010000391.1 GCA_020847495.1 Candidatus Hydrogenedentota bacterium
AGGCGTCATTACCGCCCGCGTACGACCAAGCCCCCAGCTTGCTCGCCATCGATGCGGTGGATGATTTCAAAGCCCGTTTCCCGCAGGACAGCCGCGTGGCCGAGCTGGAAGGCGTTCGCGCCGAAATGGTGAATCGCGTGGCCGAACAGCGCCTCATGACCGCGAAGTTCTACGAAAAGCGCCGCAAGTTCGATGCGGCTGCCATCTACTACGAAGTCGTCGTGGACCAGTTCCCGGGAACGCCCGCCGCCACCGAGGCGGAGGCGTGGCTCACGGCCAACGGCCATAGCAAGCGATACAAGGCTTCATGAAGATTCAATACGCAACAGCGATCCTGGTGCTTGCGGCCCTGCTCGCCGGTACGGGCTGCGGCTATTCCACCCGCAGCTCACTCGATGAGAAATACCAGACCATCTCCGTATCGGCCTTCCAAAACATGAGCCGGGAATACGACCTCCAGGCCCCGCTCACCAACGCCATCATCCGGAAGTTCATCAACGATGGCCGCTTGCAGGTCGTGGATCGCGGAGATGCCGACCTCGTGCTCGAGGGCGTCATCCTCGACTACCAACTGAAAGGCATTACCTACGACGAAAAGGACGAAGTGACGCAGTTCCTCTGTGTCGTCGTGGCCGGTGCGCGGCTCATGGACCAGAGCACGGGGACGGTCCTCTGGGAAGAACCCCGCATGGCGGGTGAAACCAGCTTCTACACCCGCGCCTCGGGCCAGTCCTCCGATCGGCTTCGCGGCAACGCGGAGGCCTTCCTGCCCTCGGTCCGTTCCTTCGCAAGTGAAGAAGAGAATCGAAGCGCGTCCGAGGCGCTGGAACAGCTCGCCTCCGATATCTTCTATCGGACGGTCGAGCCTTGGTAGACCTTTGGAAGTCGCGGAATTCCTGAAACGAGCGGGCTCCGAACCTCCGGCGCCCGTTTACCTTTTCTGCCCGCATAAGGCGTCTCCCGCCGCGCGCGAATCCACCTTCGAACCGCTGCTCGCGCAACGCGCCGTGGAACGCATCGTGGACCTCTATGTGGATCCCAGCATGCGCGACCTGGGCTATTCCACGTACTACGCGGACGAGGCCGACCCCGGAGAGATAGTCTCCACGTCGATGACCGTTCCTTTTCTCACCGAACGCAGGGTAGTGCTCATTCAGAACGCCGAGTATTACGACTCGGAAAAGGCCGCCGGACCTCTCATCCACTATCTGGAAAACCCCTGCGACACAAGCGTGGTCATGCTGGTCGCCTCCAAGGTGGACCGGCGCTCAAAGCTCTTCAAAGCCTGCGGCAAATCAGGTGTGATCGTCGAGTGCCCCGAACTCAAGGACCATGAGGCGATGTTGTGGGCGCGGGCCGAAATCGAAAAGCGGGGTAAAGCCGTCGAAGGTCCCGCGGTGCGCGAACTCATCCAGCGCACCGGAACCCGCTTGTCCGATGTGAGCAACGCGGTCAACCTCGTTTGCAATTACATAGGTGGGAATACCACCGTGACCGAGGCGGACGTCGCCGCCGCGTGCGCCGATGTCGCCGAAGAAGAAATCTGGTCCCTGACCGACGCGATCGCCTCGTCGGATATCGACAAGGCCGTCCGCGTACTGCGCGAAATCCTCCGGCTCGGCAAGAATGAATTCGAGATTCTTGGTTCTATCAACTGGCTGCTCAAGACGGCCTATTTCGCCACCGTGCCGGAATCCAACCGTCTGAAACCCTTCCTGGCCAATAAGGTGAGGCCTCTGGCGGCCAAACTGGGCAAGGAGAAGTTCCGGGACGCCTTTTCCCTGTGCATGGATACGGAAATCCTGCTCCGTTCCACCGGCGTGGATCGGACTCTGGCCCTGGAACTGTTGGTAGTGAAACTGGCTGCGCCCAGAAAAGCCGCTGCCCGTGCTTGACCGCGTATCGAGCCCCGGAAAAACGACATTGCCAAGTGCTTCCCCCGCGTTGCAATGGAAAAGCTGCCGGAACTACAATACGGCCTGCATGAAACGCCGCACGCGCATAGTGAGAACGCCCGGGTGTTCCCGCCCCGCCAAGGCTAGTTGGGTGATTTTATAGATGGCAGTGATAGCGCAAACCCACACCGGACCCGAGAAAGGCGGAAACTACGAATTCCACTGGTGCGGAACCTTTCTCGAAGCTCACCTGATTTCTGACGTCGGCAAGAAGCGGTCACGTAACGAGGACTCCTGCGCGCTCTGTGTGCCCGATGACCGGCAGACACTGAATGACCGCGGAATCTTGCTGGCCGTGGCCGATGGAATGGGCGGGGTCAGCGGAGGCGACTTCGCGAGCCGCCTGGCGCTGCAAACCCTCGCGGAAGAGTACTACACGCGTCGGGAGTCCACTACACCGGCTCGTCTCAGCGAGTCCGTGAGCCAGGCCAACCGCCGCATCTTCCAGGAAGCCGAGAACCACCCCGAGTACTACGGGATGGGCACGACCATGTCGGCCATCCTGATCCTCGGCGACCACGCCTACATCGCCCAAGTGGGCGACAGCCGGGTCTACCTGTTGCGCAAGAGCGAACGGATTTGGCAGATCACGGACGACCATTCGCTGGTCGCCGAACAGGTCCGGAACGGGTACATCTCCGAACAGGAAGCCCGGACCCATTCCCTCAAGAACCTCATCACCCGCGCCGTCGGCACGAAAGAAGCCGTCACCGTGGACCTGTTCGCGGTGCAGCTCAAACAGGGCGACACTTTGCTTATCTGCTCCGATGGACTCTCCAACGTTGTGGAAGACAACGAACTCGCGAAGGCCATGTCAGACGGCGATAGCCTGCAGGCGGTCGCCAGGGTCCTGGTGGGCAGGGCCCTGCAGGCCGGCGCCCCGGACAATGTGACTGCAGTCCTAATCCGGGTAACGGAGACTCCCCCGCGAACGAAACTCGAACCAGGCGCACAAAAGGTCGGTCCGGCACGCACTGGTCTGTTCGGGGTCCTCCGCAAGCTCATCTCCTGACCGAATCGTCCGAATCAGCATACGGACATGCTTGCCTCCGGGTGAACGCCAAAGAGAAGAACATCCCCCTTGATCCCCCTTCAAAGGGGGACGACTGCAACACTACATCCATGGATTACGAAAGGACTTGAGGGCAACACATGGACTCCTGGCGCAAAGAATGCGCGGCCCGAAGGGCACGCGCTCCGGGGTCCCCCTTTGAAGGGGGCAGGCCCGAAGGGCCGAGGGGGATGTCTTGCCCCAAAACCACTCCCCGCCCAATCACTTACACTGCTTGAATACTTGACAACCCCTGGCCGTCTAAATCACGTGGTAAAATTGAGATGGTTGGCAGTTGTCCTAAGGAAAGGAGCGGGGTCCATGCGCGGGCTTCTTGCAGTGCTGGCGTTGACTTTCCTTCTGAGCATTTCGGCGAATGCGCAGAATCAACGCCCGGCCACGATGTCGCCGTACTACAACGTCTTGCACGATGATTCGACGACCTACCGCCACGTCGTGACGGAGCAGTACGTGCACCCGGCGCCGGGGCAGAGCTACGCCGCTTGGGGATCGGGCTTCGTCCTCGGTGGAACCGGCGGCCACCACCACTATAGCTATAATGCCCCGGGCGGGTATCACTATCATGGCCGGTTTTGTGTATGGATTGAGGGTCATTACGAACCCTATGTGCGCACGGTGTGGGTGCCTGCGCATTATGAGCAACAGTACGTTCCCCCGGTGTACGCGACACAGGTGCTCAATGGCCTTCAGGTCGTCGTCCTTGTGTCTGAGGGCCATTACGAGCAGGTCTTTGTGCCTAGTTACTACACGACAGTAACGGAATCGCGCTGGGTTCCCGGGTACTGGAGCTGCGGGTACTAAAGGAAGACGCCCGCCGTGGAAGCCGGGCGCTGCAAGAGAGCGCCCTGCGCGCCGGCATGGACTGGGACCGTCTTTCGCGTTGGCCTTGAGAAGCGAAGCACGGCGTCCCTGCGGTATGCGCGTCCCTTCAATGTCCCAAGTGCTTGCGCTTGGGCACTTTCCAACTATCTCAGAGCAGGCATTGACCCCGTGTTATGCAACGCCTAGAATAGAGGCGTGCTGCTCAGTGCGCATAAAAGTGCATTCTTGCTGGGAAGGTAGATGGAAATGGCTGTGCAACATCGTAGTCGGCTCTCCACCACACTTCGCGGCGCGGCGCTGCTTCTCGCGCTCGCCTGCATGGCGTTTGCCCAGGACACACCCGTGGAAGACGGACCATTCGTGGTGGTCTGTCCCATCATTACCGATCAGGGCACGATGATTGGCGACGAGACGCTGCTCCTGGTCAATCGTGCCGTCTCCCACGCACAAGGCGCGGAAGCGATCATCTTCATTATCGACACCCCCGGCGGGCGCCTCGATTCCGCAGTCGAGATCACCAAGTCCATCTTGAAAGCCCCCTGCAAAACCATCGCGTATGTGGAAGGTATGGGGGCCATTTCCGCGGGGGCGCTGATCAGTTACGCGTGCGATGAAATTACCATGGCGCCCGGCAGCACGATCGGGGCTTCACAGGTGGTGCAGATGTCCGGCGACTTCATCAATCCTACGATGAAGCCCGCCGGCGAGAAAGAAACGTCGTTCCTCCGGTCCAAGTTCAAGGCCCTGGGCGAAGTGAAAGGGCACAATCCGGACATCGGCCAGGCCATGGTCGATCAGGACATCGAGCTGCTGGCCACGCCGCGTGGCGATGGCACCTTTGACGTCAAAGCAACCAACTCGGGCCAAGCAGCTACGACCCGC
>JADLCA010000392.1 GCA_020847495.1 Candidatus Hydrogenedentota bacterium
CGTGACGCTGGCAGGTCCGGCCGGCTCCTTCCCCAACGCGGCGGATGCGGTCGCCGTCGCCACTCCGGAAGTAAATGCGGATGTCGCGGGTTCGGGTGGTCCGACCCTGTCCGCCACGGTCGCGACAGTGGCTGCGAGTGACACCAATATGCAATACCGCGTTCGGATCCACGATGCAGACGGCACTGCGGTAACTGCCGCCTTCAATTTGGTGGTATTGTCGCGCGATTAACCTGAGGATTGAGTCTTTCCCCCGGCGCCAAGGTGGCGCAGGACTGTCATTTCGCCCGGGCCGGCTAATCCGGCCCGGGCGCGTTGCCTTTCACATTTGAATCGCCGCGGCATACTCGGCTCTACTTGGTTGTGCCTGGGTGCAGACACATCCCGGCACAGGGGGAGGACATTGCATATGGCCGTGGTTGGTTTCTCTTTGTGTCTCCGCTCGCAATGGCTGTGTTGGACGCTGCTTGCCGTCTTCCTCGTCTCTTCGCCCGTACACGCGGACGATGCGCTGGTCGCGCCGATACCCATCAACGTTGCAGAGTCCGTCATCGAATGCTTCTGGGACCCGGAGATCAGCGGGTTCAGCGAATGGGTGGTCGAAGAAGGACGCGAGCGCGGACTGAAGGTCTGGCAGAACTGGGGCGCGGTGGATTTCGAGTGGGTGTCGGCCGTGCCGGATGTGCCTGCGGTTCACATGCGGAAGCATTTCAATGCCGATTGCACGGGCTACGATCTCCTCCTCGTTCGCATGACGCTGCCTGCGGGGAGCCGTGTGCGCTTGAGCGCGGACACGGATGCGGGCAACCGGGTATCCGAGCACGCCGCGCAGGAGGGTTCTTTTGAATACACCCTGCCGCTGGAGGGGGCGTCCGCATTGCGCACGTTGACCCTGGAGATCTTCGCGGGCGAGACCGGACCTGGCGCGGGCTGGATCGACTGGGTCGGCCTTCAGAACTCCTCACTGATGGATGCCTATTTCGAGCGGTGGGACTACAGCGGGATTGATTGGCGCCGCCACGTCGTCGAAGAGTCTGCGCCGATATCGTATCAACCTGTTTACGGCATCTTTCTGAATGCGGACGAACTCGAATCCTTGCGCGCCGAGCACGAGCGGGGCATGGCCGCGTCGGGCGAGTCGCGGTTCACGCGGCTCGCGGCCGCGGCGCAGAGTATGGAATTCGAGCGGGGCATCACTGAGTTCGCCAAGAGCGGCGGGAGTGATGGGGCACGATACCGCGATCGTTCCCAGCCGCGCCTGCCCGGCGGTCCTGAACTGGCCGAGGCGGGACTCGTACTGAAAGACCGGGCATTGCTCGTGGCGGCGGCGCGTTACGCCTTGTCTCTGGCAACGAGCCGGTACTGGGACCGCGACTTCAGGTCCAGTTTTCCGACCGGCCCCGCGGACGATCGCGCGTTCCGGCGCTCCTATACCTGCGAAGACATCGCCGTCATTCTCGATCTGGCGGGCGAGATCTTCTCTCCCGCAGGACGTCATTACTTGATGCGGCGGCTCTCCGAAGAGGGCATCGGCAAGATTACCTACATCACGTGGAAGCATGAATACATCCATCACACGAATCAGCTCGCGTACTTCAACGTGGGCCGGTTGTATGCCAGCCTCGTAGTCGAACGGGAGTATCCGCGTGCGCGGCCCTACACCGACTTGGCGTTGGCGGATAGCATTGGCAACATCGAGAACTCCATCCTCCCTGACGGCGGTTATGCCGAGGGGCCGACCTATTTCGGCGCGATGGCCCGGCGCAACTACAAGATTCTGAAGTATTACGCGCGGGCGCGCGAAGTCGAGCTGCCGGGACTGGTGCCGGGTGCCTTGCGAAGCACGGCGGACTTCGCAGAAGTATTGGCCTCGACCACGAAGGATGACGTGATCGCCATCGGGGATTCCGAACCTGAATTCGATCGCGAGACCCTCGAAGCCATGGTCGAGCTGATGCCCGGCAGCTACTGGCAAACGCTATTGAATAAGAAGCTGCGAGCGGACAACAAACCGCCTCGGCCCGGTACTGCGCCGGAGCCGCGCCCTGTTGTGTTGTTGCCTGACCTGGGTCTCACGGCGTCTCACAGGATGCTGGACGGCCAACCCGTGAAATTGCTGATTCTGGGAAACCACGCGGGCGCGGACCATGCCCATGAAGACAAGGGGAGTTTCGTGCTTGAGTTCGCGGGCGAAGTATTCGCAATGGACTTGGGTAGCACCTCGTATTCTGACCCGATACATCAGCTCTACAAGCACTGCCAACGCCACAACATGCTGGTGCCGGCAGGAACCGACGAACGCCCCGCACCACCGATCAAACTCAACGCAGACGTCAAGCCGTCCGGCGAGGGCGATGCGCAGCAATTCAGTGCGCGCATGGATGCCTCTCCCGGATGGGAGCCGTATTACCAGCGCTGGGTCCGCACGTGGTCTTCACCCAACCCGTCCACGCTGATGATCGAAGACTCCTACGCATTGCGGCAAGGGTCCGGCGTATCGTTTCTGTGGCAGACGGCGTTGCCCTGCAGCCAGGAGGGAAACTGCGTCATAATTACCGGCGCGCACGGCGAGGCCACGATTACCGCTCCCGCGGACTGCGAAACCGCCGTGGAATCTTTGCCCATGGCTGGCGGCGCATCACAAAACCGGATCGCGATCACAAAACGTGGTAAGGAAGGCACCCTGCGCGTGGAAGTTTGTTTGCGGACAACGCGCTGAAGGCGTGTGGCATTGGTGCGCCTGGAGCAGGAACGCGCGGTGTCTCATAAGCGTAAATCTCGGAATCAACAGGTGGCTGTCCCTATTTATTCCCGACGACTCCACTGGGTCCATGTTGAAATGCAGGAGTCATCCAAATCCCTTTTCCATCCTGTTATCCAAGTTCTTCGACTCACAGGACATGCGTATTATCCCGCCCTTCTTCCCCGTGTTCCCGTGGTCTCGCCTTTCTATCAGGGTTAACGCTTATCGGGGAATGCGTCCCGGTGCAAGGTAACTCTTGCTTCTCCGGTTTCAGGGAGGATGACGGAGACCACGTCGAAGCGGTAATAGCAGGTGGGGTCTTCGTGGGCTTGTATGTAGCGGTGGGCGGCGCCACGGATGCGGCGTTGCTTTTCCGGGGTGACGTTGACTTCGGGGTCGGCAAAGCTGTCGGTGCGGCGTGTCTTCACCTCAACGAATGCAATGGTGTCGCCTTCTCTCGCGATGATGTCGATCTCGTGTTTGCCCAGGAAGATGTTGCGTTCGAGGATCTGGAATCCGCAGCGTTTGAGGTGGCGCACCGCCGCGTCTTCGCCGCGCTCGCCCAAAGTCTTGGGTTTGCGCCTGGACCACGGCCAGATCACGCCGAGACGCTCTCCGCGACAGCGGTATCCTCCAGCGGCGGGAAGAGGCGAATCTCTTCAAACGAGTGGTGCTGGTGGGCGCGCAGCCTGCCCATGCGGCACATCTCGAGAATAGCAAGAAAACAGCAGACCAACTCGATGCGGCTGCGGCATTCCTTGAACAAATCGGTCCACGCGATGCTGCCCTCGGCCGCCATACGGCCTTCGATGTACTCGATTTTTTCGTCGACAGAGGCGCCTTCCGCTTCGACGGTGTGAAACAAGTCCTCGGTGAAGAACCGCAGTACTCCGCGAAACGCCTGGATGAGGTCGTACAGCGTGACTTCCAGGAGTTCCTCTTCCTGCTCTTCCGGCTTCTCGATGACGGGCTTCACGCTGCGGGCATACCAGCGCTCGCGTTCCTGCTCCAGAAACTGAAGCCGTTCCGCCACTTCCCGGTAGCGGCGGTATTCGAGCAGCTTCTCGACAAGCTCGAGCCGCGGATCTTCCTCATCGATCTCCTCGTCTTCTTCCGTCTCCACATCCGCGGGCAGCAGCATGCGCGACTTGATGTGGATGAGCGTGGCGGCCATGACCAGGAAGTCGCCGGTGACCTCGAGATCTTCTTCCCGCATCAGTTCGAGAAAGCGAAGGTACTGTTCGGTTATCTTGAGGATGGGGATATCGAGGATGTCGATTTCCTGAGACTTGATAAGGTAGAGCAGGACTTCCAGCGGACCCTCGAACTTGTCGAGGTGCAGGCGCAATACTTCGTCTGTGGCTTCATCGACAATGAAATCGCCTTCCAGACCCGCGTCGCCTGCAGATGTAGCACCTTTCAGATCATTGCTCATCGATTCACCCGATCTACGCCCAAGCACCGAGCCCGAGTCAGGACCGGCGCGTTGCAGTTTGATGAGATGTAAAGCCCAAGATCCACCGCCCCCCCAGAGCCCAATCTGTAGGGGTAGTGACTTCCAGAACCCCAGTATACCCTATTGCCTTGGCTCAGGCATACTACGAATTCGGAACTCGATGTCAAGATTTTGTCCCAGGACTGAGGTGGTCGCTGTGACCTCTTCGACCGCATTGGCACAGGCCAGCCATTCGGCCGCAGCGGCCTCGTAGCTCTCCGGGGTGAAGCCACGCAGGCCGTCAAACTCGGCAAACAGACGGCCTGTTTCGACGATGCGCTCCGCGAGCGCAGGGGGGCGTACGCGCACGTACAGATTCCCTTCTCCCGGCAGACTGCCGGTGGGAGGGGGACTCGCGAGGACCTGGCCGGCGGCGTTCCTGCTGGTGCTTACAAGCAAGGCGTTGCCAACGACGGCGGCGCAAGGCTCCATCGAAGGTCCGCCGAAGCATGGGACGCGCAGCATCCCCTTGGCTTCGTCGTACCTGGGATAGGCTTCCCACGCCATGACGGTGTCCGGGGGCGCGGGAATTGCCTTGAACAGGGCGGCGAGTCCAGAGACATTTCCGTCGAAGGTGCCCACCAGGAGCGGCATAGGCAGCATCTCGTTCGTGTCGACGCCCATCAGCGATAGTCGGACGCCGGGACCCTTGTCCGCCAGGAGCCCGGTGAGGTACTGCGAAACCCGGAATGTGCCATCGGGCGACGGGGCCGCCCAAGCGTCCCACTGCTCCTTGGTCATCCAATCCGCGGAGCCCAGCGCGCCAAGAGCAGGCCAGAGTTCGGCCACGGGAATGCCGAAATTGGCGGACACTTCAACCATCCCGGACGGAGGAATGCCCAACGGCACCGGACGCGCCTTCTCAAGCAGGGGGCCATAGGCGGCCTTCCACTCCGGACTGAGTTCCACGCGGCATTTCGCGTGCGCGGACTCGCTGTCCACACGCAACGCAAAAGCCACCTGATGGACGTGCTTGCCCAACGGGTGTTCCGGGCTCATGGTCAGCACGCCGCGGACATCTTCCGTGCCTGACTGGGTCAGGTCGTTCAGCGCCTCCTCTCCCATCGCCGAATCCGGGGCAAGCGTGAGCGTGTGAATCAGCGCCTCGCGGGAAGGACTCAGAATCAGTAGACGGCCACGCACGGCGTAGTACACGCGGGATTCGGCAACTTTCCGCAGTTCGAGACCGCCCGCGAAATCCCGCTCGATACCCGGAGAAATCCGATGGAAACGCTCCAGTAAAGTGCCGATGCGTGTCATACGCGTGATCGCGACCACGTCGCTGAAGTGCTGCGTGTCATTGCCAAACAGGAAGAGGCGGTCGTGAAAGAGGTTATTGACGACCCAGTCCGGCATACCGGCTTCTTGTGCGAGGCTCTGCGCCGAGAACTGCTGGCTCCATTGCACCGGGACCGCTTTCCACAGCCGGGACTGACCGGCGCGGTCAAGAGTATTCAGAGGGTCGGACAATACCACGCTGAAGCCTTGACCAGCGGGCAGGCACTCCGTGACGTCGTAGCTGTCGCGGGTCAGCCACAGAAACATGACCAGAAGCAGGAGGATGACGGGAAGTATCACCTTCCGGATCACCCCGCGCCCTGCACGTCGGCGCTTTCCGCTCCGGGGCGAACGGCCCGTTCCCGTGTAATTGCGTACAACGTCGCTCATCGTCCGGCCCCACCGGTCAGCGAAATCGTCACCGGCTCGCCTAGCTCACCCGTGGGCGTGGAAAAACTCACGCGCAAGCGGCGCGCCTTGGGTTCAAAGACGACACTGTGCCGCGTCCATTCGTTCCAGATGCGAGCTTGCCCCCCGGTACCGGGCTCACGGTCCCGCAGGGCCGCCGTGACTTCATCTGCTGACAAGATGCGCTCCGCCGCGGTCAAGGATGTCACACGCGTGTATCGTGTTGCCGCATCGGTGTTCCCGGCTCCCGAATCCGGGAGCACGCCCAGCA
>JADLCA010000393.1 GCA_020847495.1 Candidatus Hydrogenedentota bacterium
AATGAGTTTCTGCATCACACCGGCATGGAGGCTTTCTTCAAACCCTTCCTGCGCTGGAGCGCGGAGCATGGCGTGAAGGCGCGCATCCAGCCCTATGGGTTCCCCACGGATATCCTGGAAGGCGCCGGCGCCTCGGATCTGCCCGAGATGGAAATCACGGCCGGGGAGAAGGATGCGGTCCCCTGGTTTGACACGCGCATCGGGCCCAGGACCTACGTGGCTTCGGGCGCGCACCTCTATGGCCGCAACATCGTCACGACCGAGGCGTACACCTACCAGCATTGGGACCCGTATCTCGCCACGCTGGAGGAACTGAAGATCGCGAGCGACATCTTCCTGCGCTCGGGCGCGAACAAATTCTACAACCATGGATTCACTGGAATCCCCGAGCGCGGCCTCACGCCCACGCGCGGATTCTACGCGGCAATCCACATCAGTCCCGACAATACGTGGTGGCCTTACTACCCGCACCTGAGCGCCTACATCGCGCGGTGCTGCCATCTGTTGCGGCAAGGCTCGCCCGCGGCCGATGTGGCTGTCTATTCGCCTCTCGCCAATCAGTGGACCAAGGATGTCTTGAACGCGCGCCGCTGGACCCGCGACTTCGACTGGGGCGGCTTGGGAAAGCTCCTGCTCGGCAACGGCTACGACTTCGATCTCATCAACGACGATGTGCTGCAGCACAGCACCACGTTTGAGGGCGGCACGCTGCGTGTGCGCGATCTGGCGTACCGCGTGCTGATCCTGCCCAACATCGAGTCGTTGCCACTTGAGACTCTGGAACGTATCCGCGATTACGTGCAGCAAGGCGGCACGGTGGTCGCCCTTGAGCGCACGCCTGAATACTCCACCGGTTTCAATCAGCACGAACAAAATGACGCGGCCGTGAAGGCCATCGCGGACGAGTTGTTCGCTTCGCCGGGAGGCCGGGTCGATACCGGACTTCATTCGTTTGGAAAGGGACGCACGTATTGCATTGATACCGTCATGGACCGCTCCGACCCGCTGGACCTGCAGAGCAGCGCCTACGACCCCTTCCTCAAGGTACTGCGCGCCAGCGTGCGGCCGGACCTCGATATCGACTTCGTGCGCATGGGCTGGCGTGAGAACCCCGGCCTCATGTTCGTTCACCGGCGCGACGCGCAACGCGACATCTACTTCGTCACCAATGTCCAGGAGCATGAACTCGATATGCCCGTCGCGTTCCGTGTGTCGGGCAAAGTCCCCTGGCTGTGGAATCCGTATACGGGCAATGTCGGCCCCTGTGCCGTGTATGAGGACGCGGGCGGGGCAACCCGCGTTTCCCTGCATCTGCCCCCATACGCATCTACCTTTGTTGTGTTCGAACCGGAGGGCAATCCACCGGCGCACGCGCTTCAAAGCGAAGGGCTCCGGGTGACTCGAGTGGATTCAAACGCGGTGGAATTGCTCGCAGAGCAAAATGGGACATTCTCCATTCCTCTGAGCGGAGACAGGCTGTTGACTGCGGCCGTGAGCGACTGTCCCGCTCCCCTGTTCCTCAACGGCCCATGGACGCTCTCGTTTGCGGCGGAGTACTTTCCGGCAACGGAGCGCGTGTTGCAGTCTTTGTCGTCGTGGACCGAGGATCCGGAGTTGAAGCACTTGAGCGGAACGGGCGTCTATTCTGCGGAATTCGATTTGGCCGCGCCGTATGTGGCGGACGGTGTGGTGTTGTCGCTGGACTTGGGCGATGTGGGGAATGTGGCGGAAGTCATCGTGAACGGAAAGTCCGCAGGAGTAGCGTGGATGCGGGGGCAAACCCTCGACATCACAGGACTCGTACGCCCCGGGTCCAATCAAGTGGAGGTCCGCGTGACCAACACCCTCATCAACCGCGTTTCCGGTTTGACTGAGCCATTGCCGCTCCCAGAAGAACTGCGTGAGCGGCTTGGCGGCGGGACACGGGAGTCGTTCACCGCCATGAAACGCCTGACCGGGTTCGAGCCATTGCCGCGCTCGGGCCTCCTGGGACCCGTGCGAATCGTCCCGGCAAAGCGCGTCAGCGTGCCTGCGGGTTGACGCCTCTCATGCGGAGTGGTCGATGATGCCGGCGGCGAGCACGTAATCGTCCTCGTAGAGGACGGCCCACTGCCCCGGGGTCACTGCGCGCTGGGGCTCGTGGAAGCGCGCCTCGAATCCCGCGTTAGACGGGTAGACGGTACAGGGGATAGGCCGGCTCTTGTACCGAATCTGCACCTCGCAGTCGAACGGCTCCGTCTGGGGTGGCAGTGCGCACCAATTCACCTGCCCCGCGGTAAGCGCATGGCAATTTGCCTCGTCCTCGTGGGCAACCACCAGGGTATTTCGCGCCATATCGAGCCTGACCACGTACAACGGCTTCGGAGCAGCGATGCCGAGTCCCTTGCGCTGCCCGACGGTGTAGTTGACGAGTCCCGTGTGCTCTCCGAGGACCTCGCCGGACATGGACACGATCGGCCCGGGCTTCGCTGGCACCGTGCGCTTCGCCAGGAAGTTCCGGTAGTTGTCATCAGGGACGAAGCAGATCTCCTGGCTTTCCGGCTTGTCCGCTGTCACAAGGCCCAGGTCCCGCGCGATGTCGCGAGTAGCCTCCTTGGTCAATTCGCCGAGGGGAAACGCGGCGCGCCCCAATTGCTCCTGCGAAAGCCCGGACAGCGTGTAGCTCTGGTCCTTGGCGAGATGCACTGCACGGCGCAACGCGTGCCGGCCGTTTCGTGGTTCCAGGCGCACGTAGTGGCCCGTGGCGATGGCATCGGCCTCGATAGCCAGCGCCTTCTCGTACCGCGCGCCGAACTTGACGCGCTGATTGCAGCGGGAGCAGGGGTTGGGCGTGCGGCCGGCGAGGTACTCGCTGATGAAGTCCGAGATGACTTCCTGTTCAAAGCGTTGGATGTAGTTCAAGACGTAGTGAGGAATGTCCAGTTTCTGGGCCACACGCCGCGCGTCCTCCGCGGCGTCCAGCGTGCAACAAGCTTTGCTCGAGGACTCGCGGCCTTCCCCCGAGGCAACGCGCATGGTCATGCCCACGACTTCGTAGCCTTGCCGGACAAGCAACGCCGCCGCGACAGAGCTGTCCACTCCGCCGCTCATGGCAACGAGGATTCTGGAATGTCTGGAGAGAGACACGGATTAATCCCGCCCTCGGGCGGGGCGAGCACCTAGTGATCGCCCCTGGGTGCGGTTCCCGGTGTGGGGGACCCGGCATCGGCACGGGGCGCTTGCTGGGGCTGAGACTGAGCCGCGGCCGGTGCGGCCCCCGCCGGCTGTTGGGGCGGCTTCATGGTGCATTTGCCTTCAAACAGGACGCCTTCCGCGATACTGACGCGCGGGGCCACAATATCGCCCACGAGCTTGCCATTCGTGGTGATTTCCAGGCGGTCCTGTGCGAAGACGTTGCCTTCCACTTCGCCGCTGATCGTGATCTGACCGGCATAGAGGTCTGCCTTCACCCGGCCCGAATCCTGCACGACAATTGTGTCGTCGCTATGGATGCGCCCTGACACAACGCCCTCGATCCGGATAGTGCCTTTGGATTTCAGTTCGCCGATGACTGTCGTGCCCTGACCAATGATTGTTACCACCTTGGTGTCACCATAGGTACGTTTTTTTGATGCATCCAGCATAAATCGCTCTTAAGTTAGTATCCCAGGTACTTCGCCGGATCCAGGGCCTTGCCATTCTTGCGAACTTCGTAATGCACGTGCGCGCCCGGACTGCGGCCCGTGCTTCCCAGCTTGCCCACCTGATCCCCGCGCGATACCTTCTCGCCTTCGCTGACGGTCGTGGACTGCAAGTGGCCGTACACGGTCGTCAGACCTTCTCCGTGATCGATCTTTACGCAATTGCCGAGATACTTGTCCCAGCCCGAGAAGGTTACCGTACCGAGGGCCGTGGCTACAACCGCCGTGCCATAGGGCGCCGAAATGTCGAAACCGTCGTGGAAACTCAGGTCGCGCGTGAACGGGTCTTTCCGATACCCGAACCGCGAGGTCACGACGCCCTTCCTGCCCCGCACGGGCCAGATGGCCGGCATGCGTTCGATAGTTTCTTTCTTGGCGTCGCTGGCGAGTTCGTATTCCCGAAGGCTCTCCGCCCTCAGGTTGATCTCCTGCACGATGAGGTCCGCGCTGGGCCGGTACACCCCGTTGATGACGCTGGGCGGGCGCATCAGGGCATCGTCGCTCCCCGCCGTCTCGTCTCCAGGACCCTGGGATGGGGCGCCACCCCGGCCGCCGCCAACGCTCGAGTTCTCCTCGGCCCCCACGAAACCCGCCGGGGTCTTGGACTTGGGCGGCAACCCGTTCAGCGTGCGGAAGCGCGTTTCCAAGTCGTACAGTTCGCTGAGCTGGCTCGTAATGGCCGCCAGCCGGGACTCATAGTCGTCCCGGATCTTCTGCTCGATTTCGGCCTGTTGGGCTTCGCTCAGACCGGAATCGGCGGCTGGCGACGTGGTAGCCGCAGCCATGCCCAGTTCGCGCTTCTCCTGTTCAAGACGCTCGATATCGCGCTGTGCCAAGGCGCTTTTCTGAAAAGAAAACGCCGCCACAAACGCCAACGCCGCGAACACGGTAATCACAAACCAGACTTGAATGGAGTAAAGATTCAGACTACGTGTGTTCCCCTGCCCGTGGGGAATGAGCATG
>JADLCA010000394.1 GCA_020847495.1 Candidatus Hydrogenedentota bacterium
GCTACGCGTCGATTACGCAAGCCACTGTGATACCATTGGGATGCCCTGAAACGGTGCGGTATACGAGGAATACGAGCGCCGTGGCTGCACAACTCATCCCGGGCGACTTAAACGGCATCTTCATCGCCAAGCTGCCGGGCACATCGCCGCTCGTGGATGACAATCTGCAAGCCTTGCCGACTACGTATCGCGCGATCCGTGAGGGGATTGAACGTTTCGTGATAACGGACATCAACAATCCGGCGGGGAGCGCGAAGGCCCAGAGCGCGATTCCGGTCATGTGGGATACGTGGTCTGGGTATAACGCCGCCGGCATGGGCAGCCTGGTGAAGAATTTCAACCACGTTCCGGGCGGCTCGAACATCCTGTACATGGACGGACACGCCGAGTTCCTGAAGTACAAATCCAAATTCCCGGTGGCCAACTCGGTGGACGGCTCTTACGGGGATAAGCTCGATCAGTGGATGGGACAGGTTTCCGGGGCACTGTAAACCAGTTTCCGTATGAGGGGGACGAACGGGAGGGAGAGGGCCAGGTTCCTCTCCCTCTTTCCGCTCAACCACGGGAGAGTACCGATGAAGCGGATTATACGGCACACGTGTTTTGTCGCGGCGATGCCGATGATGGCCTTATGCGATTGGGCAGGGGGCACGATGGGAGATCCTGCGGTATCCCCCGCCCTTTCGCTGGCGGTCCAAGCGCCGGAGACAACACAAGGCTCTCCTCAAACACCGGACGCCATCACGTCTCAGTGGAACGTGCTGGACTTCGGTGCCTCGGGAGACGGCACGGCAGACAATACCAGGGCTTTCCAGGATGCGCTGAACGCCGCAGGAGCGGCCAAGGGCGGCGTCGTCTTCGCACCAACAGGACAATACAGCTTCACGGGTTCACTCACGGTGCCAAAGGATGTGACCCTGCGAGGCGTGTTCGCATGGGCGCCTTCGCATTCGGGGATTCGGGACAAGAACGACGAACTGCCCGAGTTCGGCACAGTGTTGCTGCCGCGTGGCGGGGCGGGTTCCGAAGAAGGACCAGCGTTCATCAGTTTGAACACAAACTCGGTGTTGCAGGGCGTGTGCATCTACTATCCGGACCAGATTCTCACACCGCCGCCCAAGCCGTATCCGTACGCTATCTCCATGACCGGCAGTAACCCTGGCGTGCTCGATGTGGAGTTACTGAATCCATACAACGGCATCAAGATCGCCAAGGGCGGACGCCAGTACGTGCGCAATGTATACGGACAGCCCTTGCATATCGGCCTGCTCGTGGACGAGTCGTATGATTGTTGCCGGCTGGAGAATGTGCACTGGAATCCGTGGTGGACATACCAGACGGACATGTCGCGCTGGCAGTTGGACAATGGGATCGGGTTCATCTTCGGACGGAGCGACGGGCAGTATGCGCTCAACACGTTCTGCTTCAATTACGACATCGGGTACAAGTTCATCCGCACCGAGGCCGGCGTGACCTACGGTAACTTTGCGGGGTTCAACGCGGAGCTTTGCCATGCGTGCGTCTACGTGGAAGATTGCGCGACGTGGGGAATCCTCATTGCCAACGCGGGCTATGCGCTGCTCGATCCGCCCCGCTCCATGATGGTGCGGATAGGACCCAAAAACCATGGCACGGTGCGGTTCAACAACTGCGCCTTTTGGGGTCCGACGGACCGGTGCGCGCTGGTTGAAGGCATCGAGGGGGCAATGGTCTGCTTCGCGGACTGCACCTTCGCAGAATGGCCGGAGAACCGTGAAATGCCCAAGGAGGATTTGCCTAAGCGGGACCCATGCATTGAGGTATTAGGGGGCTCGATCATGGTGCGCGGGTGTGAGTTTCGCGACCACAAGCCGCAGGTAGTCCTCGGACCTGAGTTGCAAGGCGCGATCATCTCGGAGAATATCATGCACTGGCCGTTGGACATCCGCTCGAGGATGAAGAAGGATGCGGTCATCAAGGATAATCTGGCGTTGAGGCCTTAAGAGTACCGAACCTCGTACGTGGCGGGAGGATGAATTGCATGGCGAAGTGCAGGGTGTTTGCCGTTTGTTGCCGTTTAGTACTGCTGGCGGTTCTTGCGTTGGCCGCCAAAGCCGCGGAAGATGGTGAAGCCGGATTCCTCGAAAGGGCCATTCCCAGCGAATCAGGTTTTGACGGGGCAGTAGCGATTGTTGAGCGGGTCGTGGATGCGGAAGACCCGGGTTTTGGTTACGTGACCGCGGAGATTCCGTACCTCGACATCTATGGCAACCCCAGGAAGGGGCAGGGCCGCTTGTTCGTCCGAAAGGCCGATGTCGAGTCCGGGAAGCCCGTGCCGGCCTTCTGTCACGTGCATTACGAGAAAGGGGTGGACGGCGGGAAGAAGATCTCCGCGCGGGGCTGGGCGGTTGCGACACCTCACTACGGTGACCCAGCCAAGGGGGAATACCCACTCGAACTGTGCACGGCGGACAGCAATAATCTCTCGCGCGCGTTGATCCAGTGGGTGCGGCGTCTGCCCTTTATAGACGGTGCGCGGCTGCACCTCGACGGCGGCAGCGCGGGAGGCTACATGTCGCTGGCGATGAGCGCGGAGTTCTTTCCGGTTTCTGCGACAACGGCCGACGCGCCAGTCTGCAACTGGGCCTATAACGTCAACTATCTCGACGCGAACAAGAAGGCATCCGGCTTTCCGCCGCCCGCGGGCCAGGCGCCGGATCTGAAGAAGAGTCCGTTGCCAGTGCTTTTCGCAATCACGGGACTCGCGGATCAAAGCACGGGGGTATTCGGAGCGGATCTGTCCGCGGAGGCTTACTATCTGATCAGCCCCATCGCGTGCTTGGACAGGATTACGTCGCCGGTGCTGATTCAATGCGCAACGGGAGACATGCTCGTTCCGCATGAGCAAATGACGGCATCATTGGAGCGGCCTATCGATCGCGCGTTGTTTCCTGAATCGTATGTTCGGGACTTCGACACGTTGACCTTGTGCGAGAAGGCGAGGAAGCGGTTCGACGAACTCGTGCCAAAGGACCAGCTTGCTTTCCATCTCATCCCCCTGCCTGAGGGAATGCACGAATATACGCTCGCCAATTTCCTGAAGGAAGAAAAGGAGCCGCCCTCACCACCTGAAATCGATCGGCCGTGGGACCCGCAGAAGCAATGGAACATCGCGGTGTTCGACGAAGGCCCGCCGAAGCCGTTCTCGGCGCATACGCGGTACAAGTGGGGGTCATCGTCCAATGCGTTTATCGAGGCACATCGCACGCCCGCGCCAGCGCCATCTATCCTGAACGCCGCGAAGCTCGACCGGCTCATGCAGCGGTACGCGGGAGAACTCAAGGATGAGCCGCTGCTCGCGAGCACGGGGAAGCCTGCGAATCGCCTGAACGTGGCGGCGATCGAGAAGCTGGACGTCGTGTCGGGCCTGCTTGCCTACGCGGACCTCGGAGAGGCTCATACTTCGCGGCTGACGGAGTTGTACGCGGGGAGCACGCTCAAACCGCTCGGCGCGGAACTGAACTTAGACCAACTTCGCGAGGAGCGCGCCTCACTCCGCAAAGAGCTGGGGCTTCCGTGAAGATCGGGAACGCAGCGGACGGGTCCGCCAAGTGCATCCCCTGAACGAAGCGCTTGGCCGCCGCGCTCGGCGAGCGAGGCGATACTGAAGAGAATTCCGCCCGTTTGATCCTCCTCGAAACGGCTCCAATCACGTGTCTTCCTTTGCTTTGCCGACGCGAATCCGCAATGATGGTCTCCATTCGATAAGGCATTTCGCACTTGGTAGTGTCATCCAGGGGAGGGGCGTCAGATGCGTGCACACGGTTGTCTCATGTTGATGTTGATGCTCACGGCGGGGCGCGCCGACGCCGCTTCCGGGGACCCCGCGCCGCGTTCGGATGGTTCGGTGTTGCACGTGGATTTCGAGCAGTATGCAGACGGCTGGGTGGGTCCGCTCAACGCGGGCGTGCGCCAGTTGGGCGATCCCTTCACCACCATCAAGCAGAAGGAAGTGCGCGTCCTTCGGGATGCGGGTCTGGCTTTTGAAGGCGAGCGTTGCGCCTACGTGCTTACGAACATGGGGGATCAGCGCGGTCGCGTAATTCTGCAGCGGCGGTTCGATGCGCCCGAGGTTTCCAATGAAGTGATCGAATTCATGTTCCGCGCCACCCACAGCGGCGCGGTGGACCTGGAAGACCTCGTCGTTTGGTCCGCCATGGGATACACACGGGGTATGACGGGCATTACGGTATACGCAAATGGCCGCGCTTCGGAGGGCACGTATTCGCTGGACGTTCAAGGCGGCGGCGACGCGCCGGGGCGCACAACCGGCGTGCTGACCGGACTCCCGCAGGGCGATTGGGTTCGAATCGTGCTTGCGCGCGATCAGGCCGGCAAAGCGGTGGATCTATGGGCAGGCGTGTCCGGCAAAGAAGTCTGGGTAGGGCGCTATGCCGATCTTGCGCCAGAGATCGCCATAGGCCGCGCGGAGTTTGGTGACGTCTCCAGCGAAGCATCCCACGGTTCGGGATTCTGGGATAGCGTCCGGGTCGGCGGCGCATTGAAAGACGCAGGAACGGTCGCCCCGTCCGAGTCCATACGCGATCTTTCCAAAGAACTGTCGACCTTGGAATACCCCATGCCAGTCGCGACAAGGCGTCAACTCTTCGTTGATGACTCACTGGTGGAGTCCATGGAGGGACTTCAGCGGGTCTTCCACTCCGTGACCAAACATGCCGGGAATCCGATCTTCAAGCCGGAGAGACCTTGGGAAATCGGCGGCACCTGGTACGTGCCCTTCGATGTTCTTCCTCAGGATGATGGCCAGAAACTCAGGCTCTGGTATGGCTGCTACCGGCGGTCGAGCGACAAGCTCACCTACACCTGCGTGGCCGACTCCGCCGATGGCTTGCACTGGGAGCGTTTGCTACCGGGATACGTCGAGTTTGAGGGGTCGAAAGAGAACAATATCTTTTGGGCGGGCCGGGGCGTGAAAGTGAACTTTGACCCGCGCGACCCGGACCCCGCGCAGCGGTATAAGGGCATGACACGCGTGAATGGGTTCACCCGCATGTCCTCGCCCGATGGCTTGCAGTGGTCTATGGAAACGGAACCCGCGGTGACGCAGGCCTACGACGCGTCATCGTTTCATTGGGACCCCGTCGCGGAGAAATGGATCGCTTCGTGCAAGATCTGGCACGACGGACACCGCGCGCGCGGCTATGCGGAGAGCCTCGATTACAAGACGTGGAGCGACACGTGCATCATGCTGGACGCGGACGAGCACGACCAGGCCGGTGACCAGTTGTATGCGATGTGGTTCGCACATCACGAGAGCCACTTCATCGGCCTGCTCAAGGTCTATCACGTGAGCGTGGACGGCTGTGATCTGCAGGTCGCGTTCAGCCGCGACGGCATGCACTGGGAGCGGCCCTGGCGCGAGGCTTTCATTCCGAACTCGCCTGAGGAAGGCGCCTACGATTATGGCAATCTCGACGCGGTGGGCGACCCCATCGTGCGCGATGGAAAGCTGTGGTTTTATTACGGGGGCCGCAGCATCCTGCACAACACACCGCCGCAGGATACCAACGGATCGTTGTGTCTCGCCACGCTACGGCTCGATGGCTTCGCGTCGTTGGAGGCCGGTGAAGCAGAAGGCGTTCTGTTGACCAAGCCCATTCTCGTGCGCGGGGACTCGCTCTTCATTAATGCAGACGCGCAGGCTGGCGAGGTGCGTGTAGAAATCGTGGATGCGAACGAACCCGAGAAAGTGGCCCTACACTTCTCGCGAGATGCATGTACGCCGATAAACGCGGACAACACGAGGCAGGCGGTCGTCTGGCAGGACACAAGGGCATTGACGGAACTCCATGACAAGCCGGTCCGCCTGCGCTTCTTCCTGCACAATGCAAAGCTCTTTTCGTTCTGGACGGAGTGATCCGCTATGGCGCCTCGGCGGACGGCGCTGTCTGAAAGGCATAAAGGGCGCCGCCACGCACGACAAAGCGCAGAACGTGTGGCTGATCTGACGGCAGGTCGGCGAGCGAGCGTGTGACGCCGCCTTCGGCCCAAACGACCCGGTGCCTCAAGGCATCGTGGCGGACAAGGCGGCAATGCTCGCGATCGAAGCCGCTCACGACATTTCCATCACTGTCGGCAATCTCGATCCAAAGGCGGTCTTGGCCGCACGACGCATTCACCAGGAGGTCCGGATAGGTGAAGTGCAGCGGGGCGGTCTCCAGGATACCGGGTATTTGCGCGTCCGCTTGCACCAGACCCACGAAGCGGTCCGCGGGCAACGTGGCAAATCCAATACCCATGGATCCCCAGCCTTCGCCGTGCCGCGTGCCGACGCCGGTGTAGTAGATTCTGATCTCATCCTCTTTGACGAGCATCGTCGTGCCCGGAAAGACACGCCCTGCATCCCAGGTACCCGGCGTGGGTGCAAGGAATAGCTGCCGTCCCGCCACGCGGCTCCATGCGCGGCCATCGCGACTGACGATAAGCTGGGTGTCCATGCTTCCAAGGCTGTTGTTGCCTTCGGCGTGATCGAGATGAAGCAACCACACGATGCCTATAAGCACATCGCCGTAAGGCGTGACGGAGATACCGTAAGGTTGTGTCCATGGATAGCCATCTTCCGCGTCTGTCGTAAAAACGGTTTCCTTGGGCGTCCAGCGTTCGAAGTCCGGGCTGGTACTGAGGCCTACGCCGCGCATGACGCCGGGCCAGTTCGCATCCTGCACCTGAGCACGCACATAGGCCAGGTACTCGCCGCGCCAACGCACCACGCATGTACTGGTATCGTTCTTGCCGATGGCATCGCGCCAGTTACGGATATCCCACACAAGGCCGTCGGGCGAGAATCCGTACGAGGCGCCGCCCGCTCCTTTGTAGCGGCGGGCCGGGTCGGGGTCGTCCGGAGTGGGCAGCACGCAGAAGCCGTGTGTGCCGGAAATGATGACGTTGTGTTGTTGATGCCGGCCGAAGGGCTCCCGCCCCACGAATGGTTTGGTCCAGCGGATACCATCCTCGGATTCCGCGTAGCAGGTGTAGTACTCAGCCGTGCGCGGGTACTCGGGATTGTCCGGGATACCGTCTTTGAATTCGTTGGCCAGGTACCAGCATTTGTAGCGCGAATCCGCGGGGTCGAAGAGCACGGTCCCGTAGATCTCGAGTATGCGTTTCTCCCACGGGTGCTCGGGCACCATGACCGGGTTCGCCGGGTGTTTGGTCGGATTCTCAATCACGCGTTTGAGATTGTCCATCTTGCGGGTCAGGAGATCATCCAAAAAGAGCTGCGGCGAACCGGTAATTGTGACGGGCCCTTCCTCCGCTTGAACAGACGGAGATTCCGATGCGGCAATTAGACCGATGAGCATTGCAACAATCGTACGCATAGACTAGTGCCCCCGAGAAGAGCTTCGCACACGGTACCGCGTTGTTATATCATGGGTCGACTTGCGAGAAAAGGAGATCGCTATGTCCCCCATCTTCTTTGCACTGTGCGCGGCCTTGACAGCGGCCGAGACGGAGCCGGCGTTCCGGCTTGCGGCGGAGATTCCGCTGAAAGACTTCGGTGGCATTCCATTTGTCCATGATCTCACTGGCGACGGACGCCATGAAATCCTGTGGTTGCAATCTCCGGGTATCTTCCATTCGAAGGTCTTCGACGTGCCGCCGTGGCAGGGCCGTTTCACTCCGCAGGAGCGCGCGCATTTCTGCCTCACGGCCACAGACTCTGAGGGAAAGATGCTCTGGCGAATCGGAGAGCCGTGGGCGGGGACACGTCCCTTTGTGACGCATTGCGGCGAGCGCGCACTCGATTGCGCGGACATCGATGGAGACGGCACCACAGAGGTTGTCTGTGTGCGGCGTCAGGAGCTTCTGGTGATCGACGGCGCAAGCGGCGCAATTGAACGCGCCGTCACAGCGCCTGCGGACAACGCGCAGATTGTTCGCCTGGCGCACACCGGCACGGGCGCGGCGGATTGGACCATCCTGGTGAAAAACTCGGAGTCGTCGTACCCTCCGCACGAGTATGCCAATCCGGCGTGGTTTTACAACACGCATCTCGACCTGCTGAAGACTGCCGACTACCTCGGCGCGGGTCATGCGCCGGTCGTCACCGATCTGGATGGTGATGGGCTCGATGAGTTCCTCATCGGATATAACGCCGTTGATCATGCGCTTGAAACGCTGTGGACGCACCGGCCGGTTCCACGGGAACAGTGGGATGCCGTCGAGATGCACGTGGACACGATCGCCACAGGGGTGATTGGCGGGCGCCTGTGTGTGGCGTTGGCCGCGAGCGACTACGAGTATCTACTGGATGCAAAGAGCGGCGAGCTTGTTTGGAAGTACAAGGGGACACACCCGCAATCCTGCGTTGTCGCGCGTCTCGATCCGGGCGAGGCGGAGCCGCAGGTGCTCGTTCACAATAAGCGCGCAGACCTGCAATTGATCGGCGACGATGGCAAGGAACGGTGGCATGTGACGCCGCACGAGAGTTTTCCGTATGGGCAGGCGGAACCGTGCAAGCGCCAGGCGTTTCACACGTTTGATCCCTTGACCGTGCTTCGGGGAATGGGACCCGGCGGCACGGACTGGGTGGTCTTTTCCGATGCGGGATGGCCGTATATCATCGATGGTGACAGCCATCAGCACGAAGTGTTCCCTCACACGCCCAATGCGGCGCAGGACTGGGGTGCCGTGCCCGGCCGCCCAGATGACTACGGCTACGGGTTCTACGTGCGCGCCGCCAACCTCGACGGCGATCTTGAGGAGGAAGTCCTCATCAGCGACCGGCGCTTCGCGTGGGTCTATGAACGGGAGGCAGCACCGTAGTCGAGGTGACGCGATTTCCTTTTCGTGGTCTCGGCTGCTGGTGTGTAACATCCCCCTCGACGCTTCGCGTCTGCCCCCTTCGAAGGGGGACGCAGAGCGCGTGCCCTTCGGGCCGCGCGTTCTTCGCGCCAAGAGTCCATGTGATGTCTCAAGGCTATTGGTACTCTACAGAGGTAGTGTTGCGCACATCCCCCTCTGAAGGGGGTGCAGGGGGATGTTCTTTTCGTTTTCGCGAGTACGATTCAGCGCGATAAGGCAGAGATCTCATGCAACGCCGCACATCAAACGCCGGTTGCCTTACCGCGCAAGCCACAGGTCGATGGGCTTTGCGGCCTTCGTTTCGAAGGGCAACGCCACTTTGCGGCCCGTGCCGGCGGATTCGTAGGCCGCGAAGATTGCCTCGAGCACGGCGCGTCCGTCCTTGCCGGTCACGAGCGGGGTCTTGTCATTGGCCACGCAGTCGACGAAGTGCGCCATCTCCTGGTGGAACCCGTAGTTCCATTCCTCCTCGTAGATGGTGAATGACCAGCCTTGCGTCGCGCCGCCTTTCTCGACAGCGTATCCGTAGCCGCCCGTGCTGTACGTGTAAATGGAATTACCCTGCAAGAGATTCGCGTAGGCTACGCCTGCGCTGCCGTACACTTCAGCGCGATCATCCATGCCGCCGTATTTGGTCCAGCTTTCTTCAGCCATACCGATGGCACCATTCTCGAATTCGAGAATGAGGATGGCGTTGTCGTCACCGCGCGTGCGGTCTTTGTGCACCTGCGTCGACATTTGGGCATACACCGAGGTAATGCGGGGTCTGCCGAGCATCCATCGGAAGAATTCGATGGCGTGGCATCCCATATCCATCGTGACGCCCCCGCCGCTTTGTTCGACATCCCAGAAATGCGGGGCGTGAGGTCCGTCGTGCTTTTCCGACTGCTTCACCATCGTGGGCTTGCCGAGGGCGCCTTCGTCGAGCAGTTGCTTCATCCGCACATACTTGGGGGCGAAGCACAGCTCTTCCGCGTACATGAGCTTGACACCGGCCTGCGCGCACGCCGCGATCATGCGGTCCGCCTCATCCAAGTTCATGCACAGCGGTTTTTCCACCAGCACGTGCTTACCCGCCACCGCGGCATCGAGCGTCATCTGGCAATGGAGGCGGTTCGGTGCGCCGATAACCACGAGGTCCACATCGGTGCGCTCCAGGAGACGCCGGTAATCCGTGCTGGAGTACGGTATGCCGTGCTCCTTGGCGAAGCTCTCCGCGTGGCCGGGAGTGGGCGATGCCACGCCCGCCATCCGCGCTGCGGGGCAGTGCCGCAACGCGCGCGCGTGGATCGTTGATATGAACTGGGACCCGATGATACCGACGCCGATTTCCTTCGCCATGGGATGACTCTCCTTCACCTCGACGGGCGAGGGACAGGCACCGTGTTTCGCTGCGCAAGGCCTGCGCGAAAGACGGCGCCAGTCCCATTCAACTGCCGGATTTGGGTTCACGCCTATGCACAGCCGCACTCAGCCCACCTGCCCAAGCTCCCAGCCTTTTCGGTACTGCTTGGTGACAAGCGCATTCGCCTCGGGCGAATTCGTGACCGTGAGCGAAGCGGAATCCCACACCAAGTGACGCCGCGCGCGCACGGCGACCATGCCCAGCAATACTGCCTCTGTGAGCGGTCCCGCGAAGTCGAAGCTGGAACGCGCGGGCGCGCCGCCCTTGCAGGCTTCGACCCATTCCGCGTGGTGGCCTATGGAGCGCGCCAAGGTCTGCGGCGGCTGTTGATACGATTCCATCCGCGATTTTGGAAGGAGCCGCGGCCGCTCGCCGCCCCAGCTTTCCACAAGTATCTTGCCTTTATCGCCCACAAAGATGAGGCCGTCTTCGGGATCCAGTTCTTCGCCGGGCTCAAGCTCTTCGGGACGCGGAGGGAGATTGCCGCCATCGTACCAATGGACATCCACAGGCGGCAGATCGCCACGTGCTGGGAAACGATAGTGCACCATGGTCGCGAGTGGCAGGCTCGCGTCATTGAAGAGCGTGGAGCTAGCGTCCACGCTTTCGGGTGCGCCCAACTGCAGCGACGAGAATACCGGCGCCAGGTTGTGAATGCCCATGTCCCCCAAGCCGCCGGAACCGTAATCCCACCAGCCGCGCCAAACAAACGGCGCGTAAGCGGGATGATAAGGGCGCTCGGGTGCGGGCCCCAACCAGAGGTCCCAGTCGAGTGTTGCGGGAACCGGCGGGGTGTCCGTGGGCCGTTCCATGCCCTGTGCCCACATGAGCTTGCCGTAATGCGTAGGGCGATCCGACCATGCGTGCACTTCGCGCACCGGACCGATGGCGCCGGCCTGCAGCCATTCGGTGATCAGGCGATTGCCGTCAAAGGCCATGCCCTGATTGCCCATCTGGGTGGCGACACCTTTTTCGCGGGCCGCTTTCGCCAGGACGCGCGCTTCGTGTACGGTGTGCGTCAGCGGCTTTTCGCAATACACATGTTTGCCCAGTTGAATGGCCGCCAGCGAGGCGATGGCGTGCATGTGGTCGGGCGTGGCGACGACGACCGCATCGATGCCTGTCTCCTTGTCGAGCATCTTGCGAAAATCCCGGTATTTGGGAACGTCGGGGAAACGCGCGTACACCTCGGCCGCACGCTCATCATCGACATCGCACAACGCCGCGATCCTGGCGAGGCCGCGCTCGTGGAGTTCGCTGATATTGCTCGAGCCGCGTCCCCCGGCGCCTATCACGGCCACGTTGAGCAATTCACTCGGGGGAGTCTGGCCGTTCAGGCCCAGCAAGTGCCCCGGCAGGATGGTGAATGCCGATCCCGCCGCCATGCTGGCGCCCAGGAAACCCCGCCGCGAAATGGTGCCGCCGGAATTGCTGTCTTGCATTGCGCTGCTCCTTTGCTGCTGGCGTGGCGTCGGTGCCGCGCGGTGAGTTCTGCCCATCAAAGCGATTCTACGGCTTCGACTATGGCCTCGTAATTCCTGAGCGTCAGCTTCGGTAATACCCTGCCGTAGGGAGCGGCCGATGGCATCAGCACAAAGCCGCGGCCCTGTCCAGCGGTCCCCTCGTCGA
>JADLCA010000395.1 GCA_020847495.1 Candidatus Hydrogenedentota bacterium
CTCGGGGTGGACGATCATCTGGAACTCTGGGACAAAGACGCGTGGCGCGCGTTCCAGGAATCCAACGATGCTGGATATGAGGATATGGCGGCGCCGTTGTTCTCGATGGGGGGACCACAGGCTGCCACAACGGAGAAAGGCGGGCAACAGGATGAATGTTGAGCGGACGGACATGGGCGCGGTGACCGTGCTCAGACTTCAAGGTGACATCGACGAGAATGGGGTGGACGCGCTGCGCACGGCGTTGTACGAGTGCATCAGCGAGAACCGCTTCAAGGTGGTGATGAATCTGAGCGCCATTCGTTTCATCAGTTATATGGGCGTGGGTGTGCTCGTGGAACGGCTCCGGAAAGTCCGGGCGCTGAACGGCGACATCAAGCTGGTGGGCATCAACCTGTACACGCAGCGCCTGTTCCGCATGGTGGGCGTCAGCTCCCTGTTTGACACGTACGACAGCGAGCAGAAGGCCGCCGGCACGTTCCAGGAGGCCGCATAGCCGCTCGCGGCTCGAGGGGTGGCGGAGTGAACCAACGGCCGCACACACCAGTCCTGGCCGGACCTGTCCTTGAATGGCTGCGAATCCGGCCGGATGGGACCTATGTGGATTGTACGGCGGGAGGAGGCGGTCACGCGGAGTTGATCGCCGCGCGTTTGGAAAGCGGATGCTTGATCGCGTTGGACCGGGATCCGTTGGCGGTGCGGCTGGCGGGAGAACGGTTGGCGCGCTTTGCGGGGGTTCGCATCGTGCACGCGAACTATGACCGTTTGCGACAGGTCTTGCAGGAGTGCGGCGTGAGTGCCGCGGATGGAATTCTGCTGGACGCGGGTGTTTCCAGCATGCAGATTGACGACCCCGCCCGCGGATTCTCGCTTCAGGATGACGGTCCTCTCGACATGCGCATGAATCCCACGGAAGGTCAGACCGCATTGGAGTATTTGAAAAACGTGGACCCGGAAGAATTGACGCGAGTGCTTCGCACGTACGGAGACGTTGGTCCCGCGGGCCGTGTGGCTCGGGTGCTTTCGAGGCAGGCCCGGGAAGGCGCCTTGCGGACAACGCGCGACTTGGTCCGGGCGGTTCAGGAATCATTGTCTTTTGTACGCGGGATTCCCGAGGAAGTACGTACCGTGTTTCAGGCCATTCGTATAGCGGTGAACAACGAACTGGGCTCCCTGGAAGAAGGGCTTTCCCAGGCGATCGCCTGTCTTTCGCCGGCCGGGCGCCTGGCGGTGATTTCGTTTCATTCCGGTGAAGACCGGATCGTGAAGAATGCATTCAACGCCGCGGCGCGGCCCCGGCGGGAGTTTCACGCGGACGGGCGCATCAAAGCGACCCAGGAACCGCTCATTCGGGTGCTCACACGCAAGCCGGTGTTGCCCGAGCAGGATGAGATCCGGGCGAACCCGAGGTCGCACAGTGCGAAGCTGCGCGTGGCGGAGCGCCTCGCGGCAGTGGAGGGTGCGTGATGCGAAATCCCTACGCGAGGTCCGCGCGCGGAGTGCTTCTTGGAACCATCAAATGGGTGCCGGTGCTGGCCATCCCGTTCAGCGCGTTCTTCGCGGAGACGTGGCTCCAGCTCCAGATCTTCCGCAGGGACTACGAAGCCGCCGAACTCAGCCGTCAGATCAAGGAAACCGGCTCACGTATTGAGGCCTTGGAAGAACAGGCCGACGAATTGATGACCCTCGAACGGATCGCGGCGCAGGCACCGGACCTGGGCCTCGTGCAACCCGAGCCCAGCCAAATCGAGATCGTCCGCCTGGGGAACGAAGAGCCGCTTCAGAGCTTCATCGTGCCGTATGAAATGGCGCAATTGCCCGCCGCGCAGAATGCGGCGCCGTCCGTGGCCACCGAGCCCGGCGGACGATAAGGCGGCCGCGCCATGCTGTACACCCAATCTCAACCGTTGCCCGCGGACTCGGACCTCCCGCCCTCTCTTGGCCATCGTGTACGCATACGCTTCGTCTTCTGGGGATTCCTCGCGGTCTTCTTTATTCTGGCCATCCACATCACCAGATTGCAGATCTGGCCCGATAAGAAGTTCTTGGAGAATGACGGCACACACGTGGGGGAAGTCCCGCTGACGATACCGCGAGGGCGTATCTACGACCGCGAGGGGCGCATCCTCGCGCGGGATCGCCAGGCACCGTCGATCTGGGCAAATCCGCAGTACATTGAGGACCCGTACGACGCCGCGCAACGGCTTAGCGTGCGCCTCAACCTCGGCGAGGACCAGGTGCTGGAGCGCCTTACGCGCCGGACACCCGACGGCGAGAAGCTCGTCGATGTGCCGATCAAACGCTACCTTACCGAGTCCGAATTCGCGGCGCTGGGCGACCTGAATGCCTTCGTGGGCGGCGGTTTGCGCATCAAGCGCGAGCCGGTGAGGTACTACCCGGAAGAAGGGCTGGCCGCGCACGTGTTGGGTTACGTCAATCGCGAACACGAGGGCACGGAAGGCATCGAAGGCCTCTACGACCGCTACATGCGCAACATCCAGGGGTGGCACAAATCCCGTGTAGACGCGCGCCGCAACCTCCTGTCTTCGCTCACGCTCGAATACGTACCACCGGCGGGCGGGGACGATGTGTACCTTACGATCGACAAGCCGATCCAGCACGCGCTCGAACGGGAACTGCTGGCGGTCATGGAGCGTTGCCAGGCGGCGCGGGCGACGGGGATGCTGATGGATCCCAAGACAGGAGCGATCCTGGCGCTGGCGTGCATGCCCGCGTTCGACCCGAACGTGTATTGGGAGTATACCCCCGAGCAACGCAAGAACCGGGCAGTGATCGACGTGTTCGAGCCGGGGTCGGCGTTCAAGATTGTGACGGCCTCCGCAGCCCTGGAACACGGCCTCATCACGCCGGATACACTCATCAATTGCGAAGGCGGCCGCTGGAGCGCATTCGGCCGCAGGGTGATCTCGGATGTGCACAAGATGCAGACCGTGCCGTTCCGGGAAGCCTTCGCCGAATCCAGCAACATCGGCATCATCAAAGTGGCCGACAAGGTTATCAAGTTCGGCGGGAATGCGCTCCTGGACGAATGGATTCAGCGATTCGGGTTCGGACAGAAAACGAGCCGGGACTTTCTGATGGAGAGCCCTGGTATCTATCGTCCCGCGAAGCACTGGTCCAAACTGAGCGTCATCTCGCTGCCCATGGGGCAGGAAGTCGCGGTCACCATGCCGCAATTGGCGCGGGCGTTCGCCGTGATCGCGAACGGAGGTTTTCTGGTGGAACCTCATTTGGTCGAATCCGCCAAGAACCGCGATGGACAGGAAACGTACCGCTTCGTACCGAAGCAGGCGCCACGTGTGCTCTCGGAGCAGACGGCGTCCGTCATGCGCGAACTCTGCTACGAAGTCATCGCGCATGGCACGGGCACCCGGGCCGCGATTCCCGAGTATCGCGCGGGGGGCAAGACGGGTACCGCCCAGGTGGCACGTGCCGCCGGCCGGGGATATTACGAAGACCAGCACACGGCGGTGCTGGCGGGGTTTGCGCCCATTTCCGACCCACGTGTGGTGGCGGTGATTGTGGTTCACAATCCGCAGAGCAAGCCCTACTGGGGCGGCTACGTGTGCGGTCCCGTGTTCAAGGAAGTGGTGCGTGAAGCCCTCATCCGCCTCGAATGCCCTGAAGATCCGATGGAAGGCGTCGAGGAACCCGGGCTTGAAGACGAAGATGCGGACATGCTGGTCGCGCGCGAAGGGGAGCCCGGGGCGTACTCGCAAGCGTACGTTGTACCAAGCTTGTTGTCGCTTCTGGATTCCGGCGCGGAACTTCTCCCCACGCTTGCGGATCTACCTAGCGCGGCGCCGCGGCTACCCAGTTTTCAAGGCATGACGAAGCGCGAGGCGCGCGAGGCCTTGATCGCGCTCGGGGTCGCGTGGGACGTCCAGGGCAGCGGCTGGGTGGTGGCGCAAGAGCCCCCGCCCGGGACCCTCCTGAACGAAGTGAGCGAATGCCGCCTCGTGTTTTCCAACAACCGGCGGACAGAGACCCAACATGACCCTGCAGGACTTGCTGAAACTGCTACCTAGCGCGCCACGCGATGCGGGCGACGCACGAGTCCTTGGTGTGACCGAGGACTCCCGTCGTGTGAAGTCGGGGATGGTCTTTGTCGCAACGCCGGGCGATCGCCATGACGGGCACGAGTTCGCAGGCAAGGCCGTCGAGGCGGGCGCGATCGCCGTGCTGGGCAACAAAGCGGGCCTCACGGAGTGGAACGGCGTCCCGTACGTTCAGGTGGAGCATCCGCGGTGGTCCCTGGGCGTGGTGGCCCATGCACTGGCCGGCAACCCGTCCTGTCATCTCACCGTCATCGGCGTCACGGGCACAAACGGGAAATCCAGCACGGTTCTGATGATTCAACGCATCCTGCAATTCGCGGGGTATGGCGCGGCGTGTTTCGGAACGCTCGGGTATGACATTGCGGGTGAACACATTCCCGCGCCCCACACGACGCCTTTCGGCGAAGACCTCGCCGCCATGCTGCAGCGCGCCCGCGAAGCGGGAGAGTCACACGTGGTGATGGAGGTCAGTTCCCATTCCCTTGAACAAGAACGGGTGGCGGGGATTCACTTCACGGTAGGAGCGTTTACGAACCTGACCCAGGACCACCTGGATTTTCACAAGGACATGGAAAGCTACCGCCGGGCCAAGCTGCGCTTGTTCGAGCGCATTGAAGGAGAGGGCTGCTTCACGGTGGTGAACCAGGAGGATCTCAGCGCTACGGCGTTTATCGAGGCTTCGCGCGTTCCTTGCCACACCTACGGCGCGGGAGGCGGCTGCCGCGCGGACGGCGTTTCCATGGATGGGCGAAGGACCGCCTTCACGATGCGAACGCCCTGGGGGGACGCCGCATGTACGATGCGGTTGCTGGGGCATCATAACGTGAGCAATGCGCTGTGTGCGGTGGCGGTATGCGGCGGCCTGGGAATCCCGGTGCCGCGGGTCGCGGAAGGGCTTGCAAGTCTCGAACGCGTTCGCGGGCGCTTCGAGCACGTGGAGAATGACCATGGGTTCCAGGTCGTCATTGACTACGCCCACACTGACGACGGACTCCGCAACGTCTTGAAAGCCGCGCGGGGTATCTGCAAAGGCAAGGTCATCGTGGTGTTTGGTTGCGGCGGCGACCGCGACAAGGGCAAACGGCCGAAGATGGGCGCCGTGGCCGCAGAATTGGCGGACTACGCGTTCGTTACTTCAGACAACCCGCGGACTGAGGACCCGGATCGCATCATTCTGGACATCGAAGTGGGCCTGCAACACGCAGGGCAGCGCAAGTATGACGACTATCAGTTGATTACGGATCGCACCGAAGCAATCCGTGCCGCCGTTCGCATGGCGAAGCCAAGCGATCTCGTTCTGATCGCCGGGAAAGGTCACGAGGACTATCAAATCCTCGGCACCACACGAATCCACTACGACGATCGCGAGGTCGCCCAGCAGATTCTCGAGGAGATCTGACGCGCATGCCCTGGAGCTACACACTCGACGACTTGGGGCGCATTCTCGGCGCGCCGCACACCGGAGCGGGCGAGATAGGCTTCCAGTCGGTCTCCACGGACACGCGCACCTTGGCTCCGGGGCAGGTGTTCTTCGCGCTGTCCGGCGAGAAGTTCGACGGCGGCCAGTTTGTGGGCGAGGCCTTCGCGAAGGGGGCCGCTGCCGCGGTTACCACGCACGCGCACGACGGGGGACCTTGCGTCGTTGTGCCGGACGCGTTACAGGCCCTGCAACGCTTTGCCGCGTATCACCGCAGTCAGTACCGGCCGCTGGTCCTGGCGATCACCGGTTCCTGCGGGAAGACGACCTCGAAGGACTTTGTCGCGGCTGTGCTGGGGTCGCGCATGAAGACCATGAAGACGCAGGGCAACCTGAACAACGAAATCGGGTGTCCGCTGTCGCTGCTTCAGATAGATGATGCAACCGAGGCTGCCGTTATCGAGATGGGCGCGGCGAAGGTGGGCAACATCCGCGAACTGTGTGAACTTGCCAGACCCGCCGAGTCGGCCATAACCTTGGTCGCGCCTTCGCACCTCGCCGGTTTCGGAAGCATCGAGAACGTCGCCGCGACCAAGGCGGAGATCGCCGAGACGCTGCCGCCGGACGGCGTGTTTTACGTGAACACCGACGATCCTTGGTGCATGCGGGCCGCGGAACGGTTCTCGGGCGATAAAGTGCGGTTCGGAAGCGTGGGTGAAGTCAGGCTGGAATCCTGCACTTTTGCATCGAACGGTGAGATGACGCTGAACGTCAATCCAGTCGGCGAGCTTCGACTGCCGCTGGCGTGCCGCGCGCACGCCACGAATGTTCTCCTGGCGATTGCGGTGGGATTGCGGCACGATATCACGGATTTCGAGGGTCCGCTGCGCGAGGCGGCGGCCAATCGCGTGCGTTTCAAGATCCGGCGCGTGGGCGCGATCGAGGTGATCGACGACACGTACAATGCGAGTCCGGTCAGCATGGCGGCCTCATTGGAAGGCTTGGCGGAGCGCCCGGCGCCGGGCCGGAAGATTGCGGCGCTCGGTGAAATGCTGGAGCTGGGGCCGGACGCTGAGCGGCTGCATCACGACGTGGGTGAACTAGCGGGGCGGCTCGGCGTGAGCGCCGTGTTTGCGCGGGGTGACCATGCGTCTGCTATGATCGATGCGGCGCGCCGGAATGGCGTGCCCCACGCGGAAGTCATCCAAGACCCCCAATCCATGGCGGCGGCCATCCACGGAATCACCGGCCCGGGCGACGTATTGCTGGTCAAGGGTTCTCGCGGCATGCGCATGGAGCGCGTGATTGAGGCGTTGGCGGCGATGGACCACTAAGGGATTTTCATGCTCTACTATTTTGGACTGCTTCTGCGGTCCGACATTTCGTTTCTCAACGTGCTGACGTACCACACGGTACGCGCCGGCGGCGCGGCCGTGACCGCGTTTCTCATCTCTCTGATCATCGGCCCCACCGTGATCCGGCTGCTGCGCTCCCTGAAGATCGGCCAGTACATCCGCAAGGAGCACGTGGCCGACTTGCACGCGCTTCACAAAAGCAAGGCCGGCACCCCGACGATGGGGGGAGCGTTAATCATCCTGGCTGCGTTGTCGTCGCTCGCGCTTTGGGGACGCTTCACAAACCGCCTGCTGCTCGTGGCGATCGGCGCGATGGTGCTGCTGAGCGCCGTGGGTTTCCTCGATGATTACACCAAGCTGCGCCGCAAGCACAACCAGGGACTGAGCGCGAAAGCGAAGTTCGCGGGACAAATCCTCGTGGGGCTGTTCATGGGCGCCTATCTCCTTTACAACCCCATCGCCGTGAGTGCCACCTACATCGCCTCCCATGACATCCTGGATTGGCCCGCATTCGCCGCAGCGCTGCGGCATGCACCCTCCGGCGAAGCGCCCAAGCCCGCAAGCCGTGTCGCGAGTCTACTTCCCGAGTCCACGCGCAACCTCTTGGCCGAGAACGCGGATAGCGCCACTTGGGACGCCGAACGGAAGGCGGAGCTCCTGCAAGGCATGGAAGCGGTGCTGCGCCGCCCGGACTTGTACGACGGCGCCTTGTGGGTAGACCTGCCGCTTACGGATGACGGCCGCGGTCTGCTGGGCCATGGAGCGGCAAACCTGACAGAGCGGGAAGTCTTACGTCTGAATCGTCTCCTGCTGGAAGCGGCGTTTCCCGGTGTAATTGAGCAGACCCCGCCCAACATGCACACGAAGATCGAAATCCCGGGGCTGAAGATGGCGCTGATCCCGTTGGGCATCCTGTACGTGTTCTTTGTTCTGCTCATCATCGTTGGCTCCTCCAACGCCGTGAATCTGACCGATGGCCTGGACGGACTCGCCATCGGCGCGTCCATCGTCTCGTTGCTCGCGTACACGGGGATTGCCTATGTGGTGAGCCGGGCGGATTGGTCTTCCTATCTGTATCTCATCCACGTTCCCGAAGCGAGCGAATTGACTGTGTTCGGGGCGGCCTTGCTTGGAGCGGGCCTTGGTTTCTTGTGGTTCAATTCGCACCCGGCGGAAGTGTTCATGGGCGACACGGGATCGCTCGCGCTGGGCGGTGCGTTGGGCACGATGGCTATTCTCACGAAGCAAGAACTCCTTCTAATCGTAGTCGGCGGCCTGTTCGTGCTTGAGGCGGGGAGTGTCATCATTCAAGTTCTGTCCTTCAAATTGCGCGGCAAGCGCGTGTTCAAGATGGCGCCCTTGCATCATCACTTCGAGTTGCTGGGCTGGTCAGAGAGCAAGGTCACGGTCCGTTTCTGGATCATTGCGATTATCTTCGCACTGATGAGCCTGGCCACACTGAAGTTGAGGTGACGGATGGATCTGCGCAACCGAAAAGTCACCCTGGTCGGCATGGGGAAAACCACCTTGGCCGCGGTGCGCCTGCTTCTGCGCGAGCACGCCGAACCGTTCGTGACCGAAAAGGCCCCCCGCGAGAATGTGCTGGAAGCGGCGGAGGATCTGGAGTCGCTGGGCGTATCGTACGAGTGCGGAGGGCACACCGATCGCGCCTTCTCCGGCGCGGAGTATGTCATCCCGAGCCCCGGGGTCGATCCCCGCATGGGGCCCATCGCGGAAGCAACGCGAAACGGCGCGCGCATCCTCTGCGAGATGGAATTGGCTAGCCGGTACAACCGCTCCAGGGTTCTTGCTGTGACCGGCACAAACGGCAAAACGACCACCACGGAACTGCTTCGCGCCTTGGTGGAATCGTGCGGGCACCGCGTCTTGCTCGCAGGAAACAATGAACTGCCCTTCTCCGCGGCGGTCCTCGCGGACCCGGCGCCGGAATTCATCGTGCTGGAAGTGAGCAGCTACCAGGCGGAACTGAATCAGACGTTTCGTCCGTGGCTGGCTGCCGTGTTGAATGTCACGCCGGATCATCTCGCCCGCCACGAAAGCATGGTGGGGTACGCGGAGGCAAAGGGCCGTCTGCTCGCGCTGCAGCGGGAAAGCGATTTCGCGGTGCTGAACGCCGATGACCCCATGGTGGAGGCCATGGCCGCGTTGACGAAGGCGTCTTGCAGACGGTTCAGTCTCGCGCGGAGGGTCACGCAGGGGCTTTGGACTGATGGCGAAGGGATCTATGAGGGGGACCTGCAGGTCGCGTCATCCTCAGATACTCGGCTGAAGGGCCGCCACAACCTCGCGAACGTCCTCTCGGCGCTCGCGATGATGCGCGCCGGCGCGTTCGATTGGGGGCGCACTCTGGAAGGCCTTCGGCAATTCCGGGGCGTGGAGCACCGCATCGAATTCGTGGCCCGCATCAACGGCGTGGATTATTACAACGACTCGAAGTCGACGAACATCGAAAGCCTTCGGGTCGCGCTCGAGAGTTTTGATGTCCCGGTCATTCTCATTGCGGGCGGACGCGGCAAGGGGGCGGACTATCGTGTCCTTAATGACCTCGTCACACGGCGGGTCAAACGGATGATCACGCTCGGAGAGGATGCGCCCTTGCTGGAGCAGGCTTTCGAGAGCCGCGTATGCACGGAGCGTGCCGGCGATCTGGCTTATGCCGTGCGCCGCGCGGCATCCATTGCCAAACCAGGAGACATCGTGTTGTTGTCGCCCGCGTGTGCCAGTTTCGACATGTTCACCGGTTTCGAGCACCGGGGCCGGGTGTTCAAGGATTGCGTACGGAGTCTTGAAGGAGGGGCCTCCCGGTGAAGAGGGAAACGATCTTCGCATTCAACATCGTGATGGGCCTGGTGCTGATTGGCCTGCTCATGGTGTACAGCGCGAGCGCGGTGCGCACCTACAGCGCAGGTTCGGTGGGACACCCTGCAGGCATTCCGCTGTTGTGGAAGCAACTCATCTACATCGGCATCGGCATGGCATGCCTTATCGTCATGGCGCGCTTCGACTATCATCATTTGCGCAACCGGGCGCTCTTGTGGCCTCTGTTTCTCGTCACGCTCGCAGTTCTCGTAGCTGTTCTCTACCTGGGAGACGAACGGCGGGGCGGACAGCGCTGGATCGAAGTGCTCGGTTTCACGTTTCAACCGTCGGAATTGGGCAAGATGACGCTGGTCATCTTTCTCGCGGCGAAGTTGTCGGAGAATCAACAGTACATGCACCGGTTCTGGCGCGGATTCGTGCCGCCCCTGCTCCTGACAGGCCTCGTGGCAGGTCTGGTGCTTCTCGAGCGGGACCTGGGCACACCTGTCGTCATGATGGCCGTGGCCATGCTCATGATCGTGATGGCGGGCGGGCGATTCGCGCATGTGCTTCCCACGTGCCTGCCCGCCGCCGTGGTCGTCTACAAACTGATCGAGGGCAGCGGCTACCGCTCCGAGCGCATCGACGCGTGGCTTGATCCCTGGAAATACCGCTCCGACAAAGGCCTGCAGTTGATCGAGTCGCTCGCCGGATTTGCCCGCGGCGGATTCTGGGGCCAAGGCCTTGGCGCAGGCGAGCAGAAACTGCGCTACCTGCCGGATGCGCATTCGGATTTCATCTTCGCCGTATGGGCCGAGGAAATGGGACTGCTGGGCAGCTTGGGTCTCGTCGCCTTGTTCCTGCTGTTCCTTATCGTGGCAGTCCGGATAGCGGTGTGCGCGCGTGATCTCTTTGGCGCGATCCTCGCCTCGGGGATAGTCGCCCTGATCGGTATCCAGGCCTGCTTCAATATGGCGGTGACGACCGGACTGCTGCCCACGAAGGGTCTGGCGTTGCCGTTTATCAGCGCCGGAGGCAGCGCGCTTATCGTGAACCTCACCCTCGTGGGCATCCTGTTGAATATCGGCGCGCAGGCGGTCGAGTTGGAGGAAGCGCCGCCTCTGGCGGTTGCGAAGTAGCGCGAGTCGTCCGCCGTTGCGGCGCGCCGGTTCGCGGGAAAAGAGAGCATGCGAATTCTTGTAACAGGGGGCGGTACGGGCGGGCACACGTCCCCGGCCACCGCAATCATCGAGGAACTGCAGCGTCGCGATCCGCGCCTCGCCGTGCTGTGGGTGGGCCGTACTGGCGCCATCGAATCCCGTGTGGCCGCCTCCCTGACGATTCCATTCCGAGGGTTGGCGGTGGAAGGCTGGCCGCGGCGGCGAACGCCGCGCCGCGCATGGGTGGCACTCAAACTGCTCTGGGCCGGGGCGAAGTCCTGGCTCTATATCCGCAAATTCAAGCCGCAGGCCGTTCTGGGCGTGGGGGGCTACGTGTCGCTTCCTGTCATGTGGGTGGCCCAGCGAATGGGTATCCCCACGGTGTTGCACGAACAGAACCGGCTTCTCGGTGTGACGAACCGTATTCTCGCGCAGAAGGCCACGCGCATCTTCCTCAGCTTCGCCGAGACCCAGGGCGAATACCCAAAAGACCGGGCCCGCGTCGTGGGCAATCCCGTTCGCGCGGCGTTTGCCAGCCCGCGCAGCCAGGCCGAAGCCCGAGAGGCATTCGGGCTGGATCCCTCCATCCCCGTCGTGCTCGTCAGCGGGGGCAGCCAGGGCGCCCACAGCATCAACGCGGCCATGGCGCAGGTCGTGAGGGGCTTCCGGGCGGATGAGGCGCAGTTCATCTGGATGACAGGCGCCTCGGGCGCCGCCGCCGCACACGAGGCCTCGAGCGCGGCCGCCGCAACGGTCAAGGTGTTCCCGTTCATCGACGACATGGCGGGCGCATGCGCCGCGGCGGACGTCATCGTCAGCCGCGCGGGCGCATCCAGCACCGCGGAAATCGCCATGATGCACAAGCCGTCCATTCTGATCCCCTATCCACATGCCACGGATCGCCACCAGGACCACAACGCGAAAGCCTTCGATGAGGCCGGGGCGGCCGTGGTCCTGCCCGACGAGGAGTGCACCGGTGAGCGTTTGGAGTCCTGCCTGCGCTCGCTGCTGGGCGATCGGGAGTATCTGAATGCCATGGCCGCCGCGGCAGCGTCCCTCGCCAGGCCCGCTGCGGCGGAAAACGTGGCGGAGGAGATACTGGGTATAGTCTTCGAAAGAACTCCCCCGCTTTGAGCAATACCAGACCACCCGGATCCCGGCGACCGTTCTCAACCAAGGCAAACGCGCTTTGACTCTCTGTTCGTTCCTTGTTATATTCCCATTTGTGGGGGTGTGACGTTCGATCGAGGTAACATGGACCGTTTGGTGCGACAAGGCAGTACCTTGGCGTGGGGTGGTAGTGCGCCATTCCGCCGTATTCCCATTGCCAGTCTGCGGAAGGATACCGTTCCGCCGTTCGATCTGTATCTCCAGACCATCGAAGAGCAACCGCCGATCCTGTACCGGGAAAAGGACCTTCCCGTAACCGCCTCCGTGCTGGAGGCCTTGACAGAGCAGCATCACGAGTACGTGTATCTCTCCACAAGTCAGGATTCGGATTACCTGCGGTATGTCGAAGACAACCTGGATTCGGTTCTGTCGGATGAAGGCGTTCCGGTCACGAAGCGCTCACAGGTGTTATATAGCTGCGCACAGGGACTGGTCTCCCAGGTTCTGGATGAGCCTCGCTCGCGGGAACTTATCGAGCGCAGCCGGGAACTCGTCGCCACCACTACGAAGTTTCTGTCGGGCGAACAAAGCGCATTTCAACACCTCCTCAAGCTCGGTTCCTACGATTACTACACCTACACCCACAGCGTGAACGTCTACGTGTTCAGCGTGACGTTGGCTCAACGCGTGGGATTCTCGGACCCCCAGTTGCTGCGGGAATTCGGAGAAGGCGTGCTGCTTCATGACATCGGCAAGAGCATGATTGACCCTTCAATCACCAACTGTACCGGAAAACTCTCGGACGAGCAGTGGAAGTCCATGAAGATGCACCCTGTGTACGGGTACGAGATCCTGACCGAGCACGGCACGCTTACCGATATGGCGCTCGACGTGGTCCGGCATCATCACGAGAAGATTCGCGGCGGCGGCTACCCCGACAATCTCAAGGGGAAGCAAATCACGCCCTTGGTGCGCATCTCCACCATCGCCGACATCTTCGACGCATTGACCACCCGGCGCTCCTGCAAGAGCGCCCTGCCGACCTTCGATGCGTTGCGCATCATGCGCGACGAGATTTCGAAAGACCTGGACAGCGATTACTTCCGGGCCTTCGTGTCCATGATGGGCAACCCGGAAGGCTGAACCGGATTCCGCCCCGCACAACCGCTCACCGTGGTATTGACGCGCAGAGGCCCCTGCGATATTCTGGTGACGGGTGGAAGCTACGGCGAAGGAAATGGTGGTAGGCCATGTCTGTCGCAGACCCCATACGCGGATTCCGCGAAGTGCCCTTGGCGAGTATTCGGGTGGATTCCATCACGGAATTCGACATCCACATCCAGACCCGCAGGGACCGGCCCCCCATCTTGTTCCGCGAGAAGAGCCTCCCGGTGACTTCCGCGGTCCTGGGCATGCTTGTCGATCAGCGCCATAACCACATCTACATCCCCGCGGCCCAGACGTTTGAATACCGGCGGTACGTCGGGAAGTACATCGAAGATATCCTGTCCGACAGACGCCTGCCTGTGGACGCGAAATGCGAGGTCTTGTATGACTCCGCCCAAGGGCTGATGGCGGACATCCTCGAGCAGCCGCGGTCGAAGGAGCTGGTCCAGTGCGGCCAGAACGTGGTGGCGGGAACAGTGCGGTTCATGATGCAGGAGCGGGCGGCGCTTTCCTACCTGTTGCAGCTCGTCTCGTACGACTACTACACGTACACGCACAGCGTGAATGTTTGCGTCTTCAGCCTAGCGCTGGCCCAGCGGTCCGGCATCACCGACTTCGAAACCTTGAGGCTGCTTGGCGAAGGCGCGCTGCTCCATGACGTCGGAAAGAGCCTCATCGACCCGAGCGTGACCAAATGCAAGAAGGGGCTCACCGAGGAACAGTGGGACATCATGCGCAAGCACCCGGTCTACGGGTATCAGCTGCTGACGGAGCACGGGATGCTGCACGGCGCATCGCTCGACATTGTGCGCCACCACCACGAGAAGGTGAACGGGACAGGATACCCGGACGGGCTGCGGGGCAAGACGATCGCGCCTCTGGTGCGCATCAGCACGATTGCCGACGTTTTTGACGCCCTGACCACCCGGCGTACATACCGGGATGCGATGGCATCATTCCATGCGCTGAGCCTGATGAAGAGCGAGATGGGCAGGCAGTTGGACCAAGACCTCTTCCGCACCTTCGTGGAGATGATGGGCAATCCGGCAATATAGCCACGGGGTCAGCGCGGCTCGGGAGGCATCTCTTTGAGGATGGACACGCCCGTGCTTGTGCCGATTCGCGTGGCCCCGGCCGTAATCATGGCCATGGCGTCCGCATACGAGCGAATCCCGCCCGCCGCCTTGATGCCCATCGAACCGCCAACCACCTGACGCATCAGAGCGACATCTTCCGTCGTGGCGCCTGCCCGCCCGAACCCCGTCGAAGTCTTGACAAAGGCCGCGCCCGCCCGGCGCGCCATCTCGCACGCGGCGATCTTCTCCTCGGTGGTCAAGTAGCTGGTCTCCAGAATCACCTTGACCGCGACCTGTCCTACGGCCTTCACGACGGCGGCAATCTCCCGCTCGACAAAACTGGGAAAGCCCGACTTCAGCGCGCCGATATTCATGACCATGTCGACTTCGGTGGCGCCGTTCTTCACGGCTTCGAGTGCTTCTTCCACCTTGATGCGGGCGGTGTTCGCCCCCAGGGGAAAGCCAATGGTCGGGTTGACCCCGATCCCTGTGCCGGCGAGCTTCTTCGCGCAGAAGGCCGTCCAAACCGGATTGATCGAAACGCTTGCGAAGCCGCACTGGAAGGCCACCTCGCACAACTCGGTGATGTCGTTTTGCGTCGCCGAAGCCCGAACCTGCGTGTGGTCGATCATCTGCGCCAGTTGTACTCGCGTCAACGGTCTGTTCTCCCAATCGCGTTTGCGAATTCGCCGGGGTATCCATTTCAGCTGGGTGGCCGGATGGTCCTTCCCCCCGCCGCACACAACCCGGCCATAGTTTGGCCCATCGGGACCCCCGTTTCCAAATCGGGGTCAGCCGGGCGGCGCCAAGGCCTGTGTCTTGGGGGCGCGGCGCACGACGCTCCCGCACCGTCTTCCTCTACAGGCACCGCGGCATGCCGCACTCTGAATGTCTATTCTCGTGAAGGCACAAGAGAGAACTCATCAGAGGTCTGAGAGCTCAAATTGGAGATCTCAGATTTGAGATTCCGGAGTTCAGATCGTATGCCCCCGGGCCGGTATGAAGTCCCGGGCTGTGCGTCACTACCCCCAGGCGGCCTCGTCACGGCGCCAGCACTTCCCTCGATTCGATATGTTCGGCGAGTTCCTTGGGCGTCCACCACGTGTCTTTGAGTTGGCGCGGGCTGAATGCCTTCTCCGCCTGGTCCCGGTAGTGGGGCGACTCAGGCCGGTCGCTTTGGCCCACCGGCGCAAAGGTCCAACTCTGGATAGGTTTGGTCAGCACGATGAGTTGGGTGGATGTCTGGCCGCTATTGCCCCAGCGGGTGTGGTCAATTCTTTCGCGCTCAAACCCCACATTGCGGAGCGTAGCCATCCCCTTATTCTTGTCACCACCGCCTTCGACCGGCCAGGAGGCATCGTCCCGTCCGACCCGGAACACATCGCCATAGGTCCTGTCCAGCGAACCGAGGTCGGTCTTGAGCTTCTTCATGGCATTGGCCAGCGACGTGGCCGCGGCTGCCAGTTCCTCGCCGCTTGGGTTCAGGGGAGGAGTGGGCTTTCCCACGGGTTCCAGGTAGTTGTCGATGCGGCGCGAGGCTTCGTCCATCACATCCGCGCCATGGTCGTCGATCATCTGCTTGCGCCAGTAGTAGTACTTCAATGCGCCCGTGGAATCGGCGGAAAGCTGTTGGTCCCATTTCAAGAGGCCGTCGATTCCCGCCGCGTAGTCCGGATCCGCGCGAAAGCCGCCACCCAGTCTTTCGTCGGCCATGCGCAGGACGTCGATCCACCGTTCGCACCCGTAGGGGTGGATGTCCACGGCATAGGCAAGTGCCTCTTCGATAGTGACTGAGTCATCAGCAGCAAGTAGTTGGACGGCTCTTGCGCCCCGCTGGTTGCCCCATCCCGAACGCTGGGGATTGTGGCTCACGTCTGCCCAAAGGTAAGGAATAGCCTTTTCCAACAGGAAGGGAGAGTCCGGCATCATTGCGTCCGGAGGGATGTTGCAGTTCTGCATGAATCCTTGGGGCGGGTTCAGGGCCTGCAGGTGATCGGAAGAAGGATGGAATCCATCCCATTCGGTCGCGGACGTCGATCCGTTTACGGGGCGCGTCCAGTCAAACTGCGGCGCGCGCTTGGGCACGCGCCCGGTGCGCTGGTAATAGATGTTGCCGGATGTATCCGCCACCATCACGTTCTGCGGGAAGAACTGAAGCGTCGCCATCGCTGCTTCCGCGCCCCGGTAATCCTCTGCCGTGCACAGTCCGAACCACGCTTCGCTGGCCTTCACAGCGTCCGCGTAGGCGGATTTGATCGCGTAGCCTTTTCCATTGCGCACGGCGACCACGGGTCCGTAGTGGCAGTCAAGAAACGTCAGGACACGCGGACTCTCGCCTTTCACCGCAACGGTGACTTCGCGCGTGGTAATGTCCCGCCATGTTCCATCATACAGGTATTGCATCGGGTTGGTTTCATTCAGGGTCAGTTCGTACACATCCGCTGTGTCGGGTCCGCCCGTAGTCATCGCCCAGGCCACATTTTCGTTGTGGCCCAAGCCGATGAACGGTTGTCCCGCAAGGGAGAATCCGCTACCGGCCCAGGCGCCCGCGTGGACGCGGTACTCCCAGAACCGCGACGAGCCAAACCATCCCAGGTGCGGATCTACGTACAGTATGGCCGCACCCGATGCGCTGCGTTTCGGGCTTACGGCCCACTGGTTGGAGCCGCGCGATACCCGGTCGAAGCCTCGCTCAATACCGCCCCGCTTCAAATCGTCGAAGCCGTCATCGTAGGACCAGTTCTCCAGGAAGAGGCGCCCAAACGCCATGACCATGAACTCGTCGGCCTGCCGGTCTCCCCACCACTCCGGCACATCTCCGGGGTGGGCCTTGTAGTAGGCATTGACTCCGCGCGCGTACGCCTGGGTTTGTGCGCGAATCGCGGGATTCAACTGGTCTGCCACGGCTTTGGATTTCTCATACAGATTCCACGTGAGGGCAATCTGGTCCGAATCGATGCCGTCCGGTCCCTCCACGCTGGCCAATTCGCCTAGCCCGCGCAACAAATTCTTCAACAGCTCGACCGGCCGGTCCTCCGCCTGTGCCCAACCCATGGCATAGAACCCGTCATCCACCGTGGGCGCGTAAATGTGTGGGACGCCCCATGTGTCCCGGTAGATGACAATCTTGCCGGTGTCTTCGCCTGCTCCCGGTAATCCGGAGGACGCGGCGCCGGCGAGAGTTGACAAGAGCGCCGCGAAGAACGCGTGCGTGAGAAGACACTTCGTCATGATGTGGGTAGCTCCCGAATTGCCCAAAAAGTTGTGCCGTTCCAACGGATACGGCCTCGTATCCCCATCGTACTGGTTGACGTTCTGGAAGGCAATGCCTAGAATGGCGTGGACCCACGCAACGTAACGGACTTTCGCGTAAGTTGCGCAACGCGCATATGCGCCGCGGCATGGGGAGGCGATGAGCTGCCCCCGCTCGCCGGGCAAGGGAATCTTATCAGAATGCCACATGCGATGCGGCTAGGACGGCTGCTCCTTGTACTCCACGTTTTGGTTTGCTGGCACGCACATGGGGGCGACGCCTATTCCTTTCGTCCCTATCATGCCCCGCCTTCCATCAGCGACGACCGTATCTCGGACCTGTATGAAGCCGGCGACGGCACGCTTTGGGTGGGGGTGTGGGGCGGAGGGGTGTGCCGCGTGCGCGGCGCCGAGACACGCACCTTCACCAAGGCGGATGGGTTGCCCAGCGACTGGGTCCGCTGTTTGGCGATGGATACCGAAGGCAATGTCTGGATCGGCACTGCCGACGGGATTACCCGGATCAGCGCGGACAATCTGACTACGTTCACCACCGACAACACGCCGGAGATGCCGCAGAACTCCGTGCGGTGCGTTACCCTTGTATCCAGTGGAACACTCTGCTTCGGCATGTCGAATGGAGGTATCTTGTGCCGCGGCCCCAGTCCTTTCTCCGCGGCAGTGGTCACCCCTGATGCCGCCGCGGATTCGGAGTGGTTCTTCGACGACCGGCCGGAACTCATGGAGGGACGCGGCGTCCGTGACATCCTGGAGACCTCGGACAAGTCTCTGTGGATCGCGCTGCACGATGGTTCGGTTACGCAATACGCGGGTGGCGCTTGGCGGCACTACGGGCCCGGCGAGGGGATTACCGAAGGAGTTTTCCGCCTATTCGAGGATTCCTCAGGAACGATGTGGGGTTCCGGTGGGAAGTTCTTGTACCGGTTTGACGGTACCGAATGGAAAGCAGTGCCCGAGGCAGGAAACGTCCCGAACGCCGTCGCCGAGTCTCCTCATGGCGAGTTGTTTGTTGGGACGCGGAACGGGATTGTCGTCAGCCGCCCATCTGGATGGTCAAGCCTTTCTATGGGAGCGGAAGTGGGGTCTCCCGAGATCACCTGCCTGCTCTTCGGACGGACTGGCGCACCCTGGGTGGGGACGTTGGAAGGTGTTATTCGCGGTTCCCGGCCCCTCTGGAATCCTTTCGTAACCACCGAGTCAGGAATCCCACTGCGCGAGGGGATTCTGTTTGCGGACACAAACCCTTACAGCGTGGATGTCGAAGGGAACATAGTCGCGTTCGACGGCATGGCCTGGAAGTCTATCGCTCATGTCGACGATCCTCGCTTCACTCCGCTGTACATCACGCCCCCGCGGGAAGGCAATGTATGGGCGCTTTGCGAACAGTTTGCCCTTCGCATCGCGGTGAATTCATGGACCGTCCAGGAAGCGGTGACGGTGTCCGAGGACCTGAATCCGTGGCGGCTGGCGTGGGGTCTCGAAGGTAATCTGTGGCTACTGGGAAGCCGGGGCGCGTATGAGTTGAAGGAAGGGCAATGGTCTCCGCTTCCCACACATCCCGAAACGAAGCCCTCGTGGGCCTATGATGTTGATATCGCGGCGGACGGTTCGGTCTACGTGTGCTATGCGGGAGGGGTCGAGTACTGGGAAAACGGCCGTATCCAGGCGATGCGCGAGGTGGATCCCGCGTTTCGTGACGGCCACTACGCTTCGGTGTGCCGCATGAAGGATGGGTCCCTTTGGGTGGGGACTTACGGGACCGGCATCCTCGTGTACAGCGGGCACGATGTCACGCAGATCACGCGTCAGGACGGACTGCTCAGCGATCACGTGTCCGATATCACGCAAGCTCCCGATGGCACAATCTGGGTCGCCTTCCGCCGGAAGGGCGTCGCCTCGTTCCGGAATGGAAAGTGGGTGAATTTCGGGCACCGTCACGGTCTTCCCAACGCTTCTCCCACGTGCCTGGCCGCCCTCCCGGACAACTCCCTGTGGCTGGCCACCTCGTCTCAGGGGTGCTGCCGGTACTTTCCGGATTCGGAAGGTCCCGAGACCACGATCGTGGCGGCAACGGACACGATCGCCGCGCGCGGAACGGGCGTGTTCTCGTTCTCGGGTGTCGACTCATGGCAGCGGACGCTGCCGCAGGACCTGACGTACTCCTGGCGTATGCGCCCCACGGTTCAACCCGCCAGCGCGGCCGGATGGAGTGACTTCTCACACAACACGACAGCGGTCGTATCCGGGCTGGCGGCAGGCAATTATGTTTTCGAGGTGAGAACGATGGACGAGGATCGCAACGTGGACGCCACGGCCTCGCTGATTCCCGTCATCATCGAGCCCCCGTTCTGGGGCCGGCCCGGATTTGTGGTTCCGCTCGGCGCCTTCGCAGCCTTGGCACTGCTGTCGCTGGTGTTCGTCTATTCCAAGCACTTGCGCCTGGTGTATTCGGAAGCCAACCTCCGCAGAAGCGAGAAGAGTCTTGCCGAAGCCCAGCGCATCGCGCACGTCGGCAGTTGGGAATGGGATGTGGCCAGCAACACGATTCTGTGCAGTCCGGAGAGTTTCCGGCTGCTCGGCATCGCGCCGGTGCCCAAGGGCATCTCCATGGAGCAGTATCGTGAGGCGGTTCATCCGGAGGACCGCGCCTTGTTTCAGGCCGCCGTCCAGAGTGCGATTTCACAGTGGGCGCCGCTGGAAATCGACCATCGGATTCTGCGCCCGCACGGCGAAGTGCGGCACGTGTACCAGCGCGGTGAAGTGATCGAAGTGCCCGGCACGCACCAGATCCGGCTGGTGGCGATTTCGCACGATATTACCGAACGGAAGCGGTCCGAGGCGCTTCGCGAACAGCTTATCCGGGATTTGCAGAGCGCGCTGGCGCGGATCAAGACGCTGAGCGGACTCATCCCCATCTGCTCGTCGTGCAAGCGAATCCGCGACGACAGCGGCTTCTGGAATCAGATCGAGTCCTACATCAAGGAACACTCCGACGCGGAATTTTCCCATGGAATCTGCCCGGAATGCGCCAAGAAGCTCTATGGGGTCGAAGACCTCATGCGCGATGCCTGACCGTCGCTACTCCGGTGAGGCCGCCGGCGCTTGCGCGGGAATTGTCTTGACCTGCAGGGTGATGTTCGACGCACCGGGCCCTAGTTTCATCCCATTGCCCTCGGGCCCGTGCACGGTGATTGAACCGGAAATGTCGCGTACGGACGTGTCGGTCTGGTCGTCGTAGAAGGCAATGGCCGGCCGCGGCGCCGTGTCGTAGACGTGGCAATCCACAAACTCGATCCCGCCCATGTCCTGCGTGATGGAGGGCCGCCGCAGATGCACGTAGACGGGTACACGCAAACCGCCGTACTCGCGAAACGATGACACCCAGGGCTGTTTCCAACTGCAATTGACAAACCGCACCACGGCGCTCTTCGCGGACTTGTCGTAGATCTTCGCACCCTCCTTGCCGGTGTTCTCCGTGGTGCAGTTGATGAATTCGATGGTCCCCTTGGGGCCGTTGTCGCCGATGGCCCCAATACTCATTCCCGCCCAGCCCTTTTGTCCCATATCTGTGAAGTCGTCGAGCGTCATGCCCGGCGAACCCATGCGCGCATGGCAGTTCTCGAAGCGAATGGAGACCGGCTCACTTTCACTGGTCATGGGCTTCAAGTAGACGAGCATTGCGTGGCCGCTGTTGTTCTCGAAAACGCAATTGCGAATCACGCAATTGACAAAACGCTCATCAGCGCTGTCGCACTCGAGATCGATGCCGGCCTCCGGCGGCGTTCCGCTGGTGCCCGAAAAAACGCAGTTCTCCACGAGGAGGTTCACCGCGCTGATCACACTCAAGCCCTGCCGGTGGTTGTCATGGCTGACGCAATTGCGGATGGTCACATCCTCGCACCAGCGGGTTGCTCCCCCGGAGCCCACATAGAACCCGTCGCCGCCCGTGCTTTCGACCCGCACACCTTCCACCAGAACGCGCTTGCACCCCGAGAAGCTGATGCCCATGCGCCATTCGGCGCGTTGGTAGTCCGCACTCTGATAATCCTTCTTCCTCATGCGCAAGGTGGCGCCATAACCTCGGATAGTGATATCGGTCATTTCCACCGCGCGAAACAGCGAGTCTCCCCCACCCTTGAATTCGCCCTTCTTTGCGAGGATCAGCACGCCCGGCTCGAAGATCAGCTCGAGATTGCTGCGCAACGTGATAGGGCGGACGATCCACGGGGCGCCCATGTACGGCACGACCACGGTCTTTGCCTTGGAGTTGATGGCCGCCTGCAACGCATCGGTCGAGTCCTCGGCGTTAAAACCCCACCACGCGGCATTCGCGACGGCCCGGGTGCCTGCCTCCACTTCCGCGATAGCGGCCGGGTCTCCAATGTGGGCAGGTAGTGTTTCCTGGGCCGAAATAAGATGTCCAGCCAACATCGCCACAATGAAAAGGCCCAAACGCGCGTAAACCGTTCCGAACATGTTTCATCTCCTCTGCCATCCGGCAATCAGGGCCAGTTCGCAGGGTCCCTCACAAACTCGCATTCCAGGCTCCCTCCTCAGTCTCCTCGGAACGCAGGACTCAGGGATCTCAGATCGGCAATGTCGAAGAGTCCAAGCAATCCGAAACAGAAGAGAGAGGGCGAATCATCGTAATGAATACCTTCCCCAAGCACGTCTTTCAAGCTAGACAATCCACTCTCCACATGCAGCTCGTCCATGGCATCCGGTGCCAGGGCGCCTGCCACCAGCGCCGCGAGACCGCACACTCGCCCTCGCGCGCGGAGGTGAATGGGCCCGGCCCCGAATTGCCCCCGGATCCAGAATAGCGCTGATGATACTTGGGAGGCCTGTTCCCCGAGCAGCGTGGCGCCGGTCGTGTTGATGAGCATCGCAAACTGCGCGGGCTTTCTTGGGGCGACCGTGCACTCGCCCACATACAGTGGGTCCATCAAGACCACGCGCCAGCCTTCTACAACCAGTTCCTTCGCTTCGGATTCCAGCGAGACCTTGCCTTCGTCCGCGATCAACAGCGTGGTGCCCTTAGTATCCGAGGACGCCTTCTCAAGCACCAGTACGGGAATGGACCAGTCTTCGGTCTTGAGAATCGTGGAGTGGGCGCTCAAGGGCGGAATAGCGGTGGGGTTGCTCTCACTCGCCGTGAGGGTCTCGGCACGCCATCCTGTGAGGTCTGCGAGCAGCCGGCGGCGTTTCTTGGCAGAACCCGGAACCTGTTCGGGCAGCCTGGCCATTGCCTCTTTCGCCAGTGAGATGAACGTCGCGTTGGAGCTTGGAATGCCAGCCTTCAACTCATCCTTCGTGCAGATCTCGCCTTCAAACGGCAGTTCTTCATCTGTCCAGCCGAGTCCCCATTGCGCGCTTACAAAGCGGTAGAACGCCAGGCGGTTGTCAAGATCATAGTTGTGCGTTCCCGGTTCCTCGTTGTTGTGACTCTGGAACGCCGCCGCTGCATTGCAGAGCCGGTAGAAAGGAACAATGGGATCATAAACACTTGGCCAGGCGCGTGCGGACTGGAAGCAACAATCATCCTGCGCGTTGTAGATCAACAGGGCTGGCCGGGGGGCGAGCATCGCGGTGAGATGCGTATAGTCCGCCACCGTCATCATGGCGGGAGGGATCTGCTCAAGGTCGCCGATATCCCCAGGATTGTGCACGCGGACGCCCATACCAATGTAGCCCGCATTGGGTGCGCACAAGGTAATCCGCGTGTCGAGCGAACTCAGCAGTATGGTCTGCCACCCACCGCCCGAGAGGCCGGTCATACCGATGCGCTCCATATCGATATTCGGGTGCCCGGCGAGGACGTCCAGCCCGCGTTTCATGGCGAGATAGAACACGGACACCCCGCTGACGCCGCAGAGGTCGAGATACGCCGAGTCGTTGTGACGCCACTCGTCGCTCTCCAGTTCACCGAATTTGAGCCACTCAGGGTGAAGCGCCAGTACGCCGCGCTTCGCCAAGTTGATGCAGCGGATTTGCTCGTATTCGATGGACTTCCCCGGCGGACCCACATGGCCGTTCACATTGAGAATCCCGGGCATGCGCGCGGCTGATTCGGCCGGTTCGTACAGCAGCGCGGGGATCCAGAGGCTGGGCAATGCCTCATAGCGCAGTTTGCGGATGCGGTATCCGTGGCCGGAATCGATTGTATCGGCCCACTCGACGCGGACGTCTCCGCTGCGCCACTCTCCCGGCACGCCGCGGAACACGATCTCGTCGAGCATGCGCTTGCGCAACCGCTTCGTATCGCGCTGCCAATCGCGAGACGACGCAGGCAGAGTCAGCGCGGGCACACGGCGGAGCACAAACGCCTCCACTTCATCCAGGGTGGTGCCCGGTTTCAGCACGGGGTGCGACAAGGGCGTGGATGGGCTGGCCGTATCGGTCACCGGTTGCGCGAAAGCCAAGGCCAAGCAAAACAACAGGGTACTCATAAGACAAACCCTCCGGATTGCCAATGGACACACTATACCCTATGAGCGCGCCTGCGTAGGGCGGGAATTGTTCCCGCCCTCTTATCCACCCATTGATTCAATGTAAGCCAATTGGGGAGGTGCGAGTACGCGATGCGCTTCCAGGAGCGCCGGCATCCCTGCCGGCTCTTGAACAAGCCGAAGACAGTACCCGCCCCCCCATGGAAGGCGGGAACTAATTCCGCCCTAACCCAAACGATCTGCTTCATTGGTCTGTCCCGGTCGAAGCCAATGCCTGCCAGGGATGCATGCCCTGGGCGGACTCCGCGCCGGGTGTGGTACGATACGGTGCGATGCGCGCGGAGGGAAGATCAGAACCCTATCGACGCCGGTCCGCGCTTCCTGTGGACGGGGATAGGAGTGGATTGGCGATGGATCTTGAATCTCACCCCATGCGTTTGTCTGGGGTTGGCGTTCCTCGCCGTGTCATCGAAATAGTCGTTTCACGTTCAGGAGGGATGTATGAGCAAGAATGTTGTTTCACGGCTGTGCGCGCTTTTCGCGGCTATGGCCGCCGCTAGCGGTGTTCCCATGGCACATGCGCTCGAGATGTCAAGCTTCTCCGCCGAAGTCACCGCACCCATTGGACATGCCATGATGGCCGGTGGTATCGCACCCGCGAAATCCGTTGTGGATCCCTTGTACGTGAATGGTCTCGTGCTGCTGGGCGCGGGCGACCCCGTCGTCATGGTGGCGATTGACTGGTGCGAGATTCGCAACGACGCGTATGACGCCTTCCGTGACGCGTTGGCGGAGGCCGCCGGCACCACGCGCGAGAAGGTTTTGCTCACCAGCGTCCATCAGCACGATACACCGGTTGCGGATTTCACAGCGCAACGCCTGCTCGATGAGCACGGACTGCCCGAGGCCCTCTGCGAAGTTCCGTTCGTGAAGGACTGCATCGCACGCACGGCGCGCGCCTTGAAGGATTCCCTCGACGATGCGGTTCCGGTAACGCACTATGGCATTGGCCAGGCCGCCGTGGAAGGCGTGGCCTCGAACCGGCGCGTGGTCGCCGCGGACGGAACCGTTTCCTTCCCCCGCAACAGCGCGACGGGCGACCCGGCCATTCGCGAGGCGCCCATCGGCGAACATGATCCCATGCTCAAAACGCTCAGTTTTTGGAATGGCGACCAGGCGCTCGCGGCGCTCAACTTCTATTCCGTGCATCCGATGAGCTACTACGGGAAGGGCGGCGTGTCCGCGGATTTCGTGGGGATGGCGCGCCGCAAACGGCAGGAAGACGATCCCGCGATTCATCAATTCTACTTCACGGGATGCAGCGGAGACACCACAGCGGGCAAGTATAACGACGGTGCCATCGCGAACCGGCCCGTGCTCGCAGACCGCATCTACCAGGCCATGGTCGCCGCGTGGAACGCCACGGAAAAGCATGAGGTAGGCGACGTGACGGTGCGTGTCGCGAAAATGACTCTCGAACCGAAGAGCACCGCGGGGTACACGGAAGAGGACATGAAAGCCACTTTGGCGGACGCCAACGCGAAGACCTTTACGCGCATTCTCGCGGCCATGGGATTGAGTTTCCTGATGCGGCTGGATCAGCCGATCGACGTGCCGGCCGTGGATTTCGGCAAGGCGCAGTTTCTGGTGATGCCCGCCGAGAGTTTCGTGGGGTATCAGCTCATGGCGCAGCAACTGCGGCCCGACAGCTTCGTTGTGACGGCGGGATTCGGGGAGTGCGCGCCCGGTTATATACCCACCGCGCAGACATCCGCGGAAGGATTCAACGACGCGCACGACTGGTGCTGGGTCGCGCCGGGCGCCGAAGAACGCATGCGCGCCGCCATGGCGGAAGCGCTGGGCGCGCCGAAGCCATAGGGGACTGATTGCGGAGAGAAGAGCGGCGTGGACGCCCCCACATGTCCGATCGGACCGATCCGACGGATCGGTCCGATCGGACATGTGCAGGCGTCCCGCCTGCTTCTTGTTCAATTACATCGCGAGGAAGCCCCCGTCGACCACCATTTCCGCGCCGGTCATCCAACTCGATTCGTCCGAGGCCAGGAATAGCGCGGCATTGGCGATATCGCGCGCAGTGCCCAGCCGCCGGATTGGAATTTCCGCGGAGATGGCCTTGCGTTTGTCATCGTTCAAATACGGAGCTTGGAGCGGGGTGTCGATGAAACCGGGGTGAATGATGTTGCAGCGAATCTGCTCCGGCGCAAACTGGATCGCCAGCGACTTGCACAGCGAAATCAGTGCGCCCTTCGCGCAGGTGTAGGAGTCCTGGGCGAGCGTGAAACCCGCGAGCGCCGAGATGGATCCCACGAGAATGACGCTGCCGCCGCCCGCCTTGCGCAACTCGGGAATGCCGTGCTTGGTCAAGAAGAACGGGCCCTTCAAGTTGATAGCCTGCACGATGTCCCAGTTCTCTTCCGTCGTTTCAATCACGGACTTGTCGCGGTCTTTCCACAACACGCCCGCGTTCGCATAAAGGATGTGCAACGCACCGAAGGCCTTCACGCCTTCCGAGATGGCTTTCTGGACGTCGGCTTCCTTGCTGACATCGCCCTGGACGAACAGCGCCTTGCCCCCCGCGGCCTCGACAAGACGGACGGTTTCCTTGCCCGCGTCTGCGTTCAAATCAAACACGATGACCTTCGCGCCTTCTCGTGCGAAGACCACCGACGCTTCGCGGCCCATGCCCAGGCCCGCGCCCGTGATGATGGCCACTTTGTCTTTCAGTCTCATACCGTAGATTCTCCTACTGCTTTCCGGGTCTCGCAAAGAGCCCCCGTCTTCCGCCATTTAGACCAGTTCAAAATACCGCCGGCGTTCCCAGTCGGTCACGTACTTCTCGAATTCCTTCTCTTCCCACCGTGCGACACCCGTGTAGTGATTGACCACGTCGTCGCCTAACAGCGCGCGGGCCGTCTTGCTCGCTTCGAACGCGTCGGTCGCCTGCGTGAGGTTTCGATGCAGAGACGGCGGGTTCTCCAGCTCGTACGCGTTGGCCTCGATGAATGGCCCGACGGGTTCCAACTCGTTCTCGATGCCGTGGAGGCCGGACGCGATCATTGCCGCATAGATCAGGTGCGCATTGGCATCCGAACCCGGAATCCGATTCTCGATACGCATTGATTTTCCGTGGCCCGCGACGCGAAACGAAGTAGTCCGGTTGTCGCCGCCCCAAGTGACGTTGCTGGGCGCGAAGGAGAGGTCCTCGATCCGTTTGTAGGAGTTGACCGTCGGCATGTAGAAGAGCTGGAGATCCTTGCACAGCGCCATCATGCCGCCCATGAAATGGCGCATGGTCTGGGACATGCCGTGTTCGCCCGCATCGTTGGGGAACGCCGGCTGATCGCCTTTCCACAGGCTCATGTGGACATGCGAGCCGTTGCCGGAATGCTTGGAATCCCATTTCGCCATGAAGGTGGCCTGGATTCCGTTGAGCGCGGCCATCTCACGGATGCAGTTCTTGAAGATGACGTGCCGGTCGGCGATCTCGAGCACGTCGTTGTACACGAGGTTGAGCTCGAATTGGCCATGACCCCACTCGGCCTTGTTGCATTCGATCTCGATGCCCGCCTCCGCCAGGGCCCGCCGGATGGGCCCGATAATCCACTCGTCCATCGATGTGCGGAAGATGGAATAGTCCCCAATGTAGCGGGACATGGGCTGGAGGTCGCGGTAGTCCTTTTCACGCGATCCTTCGAGCGTTTCGCGGAAGAGAAAGAACTCAATCTCCGGCGCGGCCTTGACGTCAAACCCCATGGCCTTGGCCTTCTCCACCTGCTTGCGGAGGATGGACCGTGGTGCGACGTTGACCAGCTTGCCGTGGTGATCATAGGTGTCGCAGATGACCAGGGCAGTCTTCTCGAACCATGCATACATGCGCAGCGTGGACCAGTCCGGGATCGCCGTCATGTCGCCGTAACCCTTGTGCCAACCGGTGAAATCCAGGCCCGGAATGAGCATGCGCTCGATATCCCACCCGAAATTGCAGTCGCAGGTATGCACACCCTGGGCGAGATCGCGGATGAAGGGAATCGCCGCACAGCGTTTCCCGTAGAGCCTTCCCTGCAAATCGATGCCCGCGACGATTACCGTGTCGACGATTCCATCGTTGATCCACTTCTCGAGTCGCTTCACTTCCACATCCTCCGCTTGCCCGGCCAAGGCTCCCCAAAATTCCGCTGAGTATCTCATAGAAAAGGCAAAACACGCAAAGAATCCTCAGCTTTTCCCAATCGGACGGGTCGGACCGATAAGTCGGATCCGTCCGATGCTCCTTCTTGTACTGTATAGTTGAGCGAGCGCACTTATGGGAACCGAGATTACACAAACGGGGGAATAGAGTATGATCAATGCACCGGCAACGGTTATCTTTCTGGCTTGCGCCTGTGTGCTGCCCTTTATGGCACATGGGACCGAATACTACGTTTCCAACAACGGTCTCGACACCAACTTCGGCACCACTCCCGAAGCGCCGTGGCAGACCCTTGAGCGCGTCAACGCGGGACCCTTTGCGCCGGGCGACCGGGTCCTCTTTAGCCGGGGCGGCATGTGGCGGGGAAAGCTGGTGCCGTATTCGGGTAACAAAACGGCACCGATCTACTACGGCGCCTATGGCGAGGGAGAGAAGCCGCTTCTGTTGGGTTCCATTGAAGCAAATCGCCCTGAAGACTGGGTGGATACCGGCGGGAACATCTGGAAGACGAGCGGCGCCGTTCCGTTGCCGTGCGACGTGGGCAACATCATCTTCGACGGCGAGAAGACCTGCGGCGTCAAGGTGTGGGAAGCCGTGGACCTCGATGCCGAAGGCGAGTATTGGTTTGACGAGGCCGCCCACACGGTCAGCCTGTTTTCCTCGGAAAACCCTGCGAGGCTGCATACAGATATCGAATGTGCATTGCGCGACCACATCATTGATCAGGGAGGGCGCAGTTACGTCACCTACGAGAACCTCGCTTTGAAGTACGGCGCCGCGCACGGCATTGGGGGAGGCGGCACACACCACATCGTGGTGCGCGATTGCGATTTCGGATACATCGGCGGCGGCGATCAGATGGGCGGCGACCGCACCGTCCGCTTTGGCAATGGCGTGGAGTTCTGGGCAGGCGCACACGATTGCCTGGTGGAGCGTTGCCGTCTGTGGGAGATCTACGATGCCGCCCTTACCAACCAAAGCAACGCTCCCGGTACCCAGCAGTACAACATCATCTACCGCAACAACATCATCTGGAACTGCGAGTACTCGTTTGAATACTGGAACCGCCCCGAAGACTCGATCACCCACGACATCTACTTCGTCAACAACACCTGCGTGAACGCGGGGCAAGGATGGGGACACGGCCAGCGCCCGGACCCCAGCGGCCGCCAACTGTGTTTCTACTCCAACTCGGCCCAGGTCAGGGACTTCGTCGTGCGCAACAATATCTTCTTCGAAGCCAAGGCCAATGCGCTTTTCCTGATGGGGTGGACCGCGGAGGCGGTGGCAGAACTCGATCTGGACCATAACTGCTGGTATCAGGAGACAGGCGACTTTGTGCTGCTGAACGATGCGCGGTACTCAATGGCGCTGTTCGCCGCATATCAGACCGCCACAGGCAAGGACGTGCACTCGATCGCGGCCCTTCCGCAGTTTCTGGATGCGGCTGGTGGCAATTTCAGTTTAGGTAAGGGCTCGCCTTGTATCGATGCGGGTGCTGACACCGGGATTGCCTTGGACAACGCTGCGCCGCCCGCATTCCACGGCACGGCGCGCGACATCGGTGCCATCGAGTTTCGCGAGTAGTCATCGCGGCGCGGGACAGACACCGTGCTTCGTGCCGCAAAAGCCGAGTAAGAACCGGCGTCATTCCCTATCAATTGCGCTGGTCTTCGAGTTCCCGGTCCACCGCGTGGCTGTACCAACGGTTGAACACCGTCACCCAGAGGATCAGCAACACCCATGCCGCGGGCGCGTAGGCCACGTTGTCCAGCGAAAACGCGTCGCCAAAGGCGGCGACCGCGCGGCCGGTGACCGCACTTACGGCAAGGCCCCACAAACTGACCACGATAACTCCCAGGAGCATCTGCGCGGTGACCTTCGCCTCGAAGTACGCGGGACGCCGGCGCAGCACCAACGTCACCGCCGACGCCACGCACACGATCGACAACGCGCCAAACGCGGCGAGGTCCGGCGTCCATTCGTGGGGGGTCATCAGCGCTTGCAGGTTGAAGTGCCCCCCGGCCGCCATCAACGCCACAGCATAGGCACCGAAGATAACGCCCGCGATGAGGTCGAAGAGCGCAATACGGCGAACCACCTGCGATTCGACCGGGAGCAGCGCGGCCTGTTTGTCACGTATTGCCCGTGCGGCGCGTAGCATCTGGTTGGGTCCCAGCATGGACAGTTGGTGAATCCCCCAGACAATCAGAAGAATCCCTACCGCGACGGGAATCAGTGCCGGGTCGAAGAAGCCGCCATCGCGCGGGACCCGCATGAATGAAGAGGCGACGAGGTCGCCGAGTCCCGCGACCAGCATCAGGGCGCCGTTGGATCCATACATGCCCCGCTTGGGTGCGCACACGCCCGAAATCCCAAGGGCCAGCAGGGCAAGACCCCAGCCAACCCACACATTCTCGGACAGGAGCACGTGCAGGAATCCGAAGAGCACCACGCCGATGCCGGAAACCCGCACCTCGTTTTCAATCTCCGAATGTTCCTTGTGCGGCATCCAGGTGACGAGCTTCTGCATCTGGAGTTTGGTGCACGGGAACGAATAACTCTTAAGCCCTTCGATTACGTGGAAGGTCAGAATCCTGCCGCGCGTCAGGTCGTACGAGAACTTGAGGTACCGGGCCGCTTCGTCGCGGTGTAAATGGAGTACGGCCTTGTCGCCCGGCATGAGCAGGGTCAGGATATCCGCGTCGAGTTTCACGGTCCAAATATCGCGCCCTTTTCCGTCCGTTGGACGGAACTGAATGAAGAAGGGCGCGGCCGCATACGGACGCACTGGTGTTGGCACAGCGTTCATCGGCTTCGTGACCTCCATGTTGTCACTGCAAGCCGGTCCCAGCACCAATATTACCACAAAAAAGCGGAACTTGCATCCGCAAGTTCCGCATGAATCCATAAATTATCTGATTTGAGTCGTTTATGGCACTCGCTAACGCATCTCTTGGCCACCGGTCACGTTGATGGCTTGCCCCGTCATGTACGAGGAATCGGGCGAGGCCAGAAACACCACCACGTTGGTAACATCCTCGTAGGTGCAGCCCCGCTTCATGGGCACCTGATCCACATACTTCTGACGAACCTCCGCCTCGCTGATACCCTGGTTAGTGGCGTACTGCTTGAAAAGGCTGTTCACCCACAGGGGCGAATCCAGGAGGTTCCCGGGGCAAATCGAGTTGACCCGGATGTTACGCTCGGCGAATTCCAGGGCCAGGCTTTGCGTCACCCCGATGCCCCCGAATTTCGAGGCGGCGTAGGCGCTATTCCGGAAGCTGCCCTTCTTGCCGGACTTGGAGTTGATCTGGATGATGGATCCGCCCCCGCCGGGAATCATGACCCGTGCCGCCTCGCGGGCCGTGAGGAAATAGCCGGTGAGATTCACATCGATGACCTTGCGCCACTTTCCGGCGTCGAACTCGATCGAATCGCCGGAGATGAGTATGCCTGCGTTGGACACGAGGATGTCGATGCCGCCGAGGGCTTTCGCCGCATCGTCCATGGCACACTTGATGGCGTCCGCGTCGCAGACATCGACGGCCGCGGCGGAGACCTTTCGGCCTGTATCCTTGGCCACCTGAGCCGCCGTGGCGGACACACTGTCGAGGTTGATATCCCATGCGACGAGGTCGCACCCTTCGCGGGCAAGCCGCTCCACGATGGCCGCGCCGAGACCTTGCGCCGCCCCGGTGACAACGGCCCGCTTGTTCTCCAATCTGCCCATTAGACGTACTTCTCCAAGAGGGCTTCTTCGGCTTCCTTGGTCCAGGCGGCCTGCGGCCCGAGTTTGCCCTTGAGTTCGGGCACCTTCTCCTCCACTTCTTCCACGCTCATCAGAGGCAGATCCGGAATCTGCGGATAGATCACGGTCTTGCCGGGGTACCGCGCGACATTGACGCCCTCTAAACCTTCCCGGGCGCAATTGAGGCCACCGATGGCCGCGACGCTGAGATTCGTATTCAGCTCGCCGGATTCGACCATGGAGAGTACCTTGCGCAGATCGCTGATGCGCGATCCGCTCGAACCGATCATCTTGATGCCACGGCAGAGGTGCTTGATTTCGATGTCCGCGCAACTCCCCAGGCCCACGCCCGAAAAGATGTTCAGAAGGGCCTTGTCCGCGGCATACTCCATCGCGGCCGGCACGAGGCGCGCCACGGGCGCCATCACAATCACATCGCTGTAGCCGCCCGGCGCGAGCGAGTGAATCTGCGCGTCCATGGCTTCCTGCGAGGCGAACTGGCTTGGAGCCAAGGTTACCAGCTTCACACCGCGCTGCTTCGCAAGATCACCGAAGCGCCGCTCGATGTGGTCGAGGCGGGCGCGATCCAAATCGGTGACCACGACGAGGCTGGGCCCGTGCTGGATTTCGATGGCGCGCTGCACGTGCATCTGCCCCATGGGGCCGCCCGCGCCCAGGAAGAGCGAGCTGCCGCCCGGCAGCAGGTCGTACCGTCTGTTGGTTTCCTGGATGGACGCCAGATCGCTGCCCCCACCGTAGTAGCGGACGCCCTGGTAGTGGACGCGGCCGATATCCAGCGAGGCGGTGCCCTCCGGCGAGGGGGTGCCCGGCAGATACATCACGCCATTCGCCTTGATGCGGGGCGCCAGCGTGTTGACCAGTTCCGGGGAAGGATTCGGGATAATGATGTCATCCCACTCGGCCTTCTCGTCGAGGCCCGCCAGCGAGCGCGGCACGATCACCGCGTGGGGAAAGCGTTCGAGGCATTTCTCGGTGCAGGATTCTGAGACGATCAGGAGCGTGCCGCCTTCGATCGGACTCATGCGTTCCTTCAGGTTGTACGACATCTCGACGCAGGCCCACGGCTCCGACAAGGCGGCCTGGCTGTAGCCGGTTTCAGGCCGCACAGGCAGCAGGTAGCACCCCTCGTCGCCGTCCAACGCGCGCTCGTCGAGGTAGCAGTATTGGCCCAGCCCCCCGGGAATCAGGTACCCGAAGGCGAAGCCCAGACCCTTGTAATAGATGTCGGCCTGCACGATGTAGCGCTCGCCAACTTTGAATTTGTCTTTCCATTGGGCGCCAATCTGCACCACCGTTGCCGCGCATTCATGCCCGAGCACGGTCGGCTCTTTGGACAGGTCGCGCCCGCGCAGGCGCGCATGCTTGCTCCCTTGGTTGATGATCTTGATGTCCGACTGGCAGAGGCCGAGCGCATCGACCCGCAGCAGGATCTCGTTGTCCTTGGGAGGGCGCAGCTCGCGGGTGACGGGTCTACCGTCCTTGCCCACGTTTTCGAGTCCAGCGCCGTATATTTCCCAGGCGTCGTATGAAGCAGGCAGCGGAGCATCCGCCTTGCGATACTGGTCCAGAGTAGACACGTTCATCTCCTTCTTGGTTACGTTTGCGGGCCGCTTGCTAGGACTTGCGTCCCGCGATGCTATTCAGGCGGTAGTGCTCGTCGGGCCGGGTGAAGATCCGGTCCACGTCCTGGGGCGACATGAAGCGGGGACCGCCCACCGCATAGGCGTTCACGAGAACCCGGGACGCCTTCTCGCTCATGTCGGTGCAGCTCGTCACGGCCTTTGGGGACGCGCCCATCGTTATCAGGCCGTGGTTCTGCATGAGGATCGCGGAAGGCAACACGCCCTCCTCCTCGACGAAACGCTCGAAACGCGACTTCACTTCCCGCGCGAGGACCAAGCCCGGATCAACGTAAGGGATCCAGACTGACTTGTGCTTCATGGACACGACCTGATCCGGGAAGAGGCGGCCCGAGACGGCCTCCTCGGCGACGTTAGAGCAGAGGATCGCGTTCGTGTAGACGGGGTGCGTGTGGCCGATGAACTTGTATTCCGGCACGCGCAGGAGGATGGCGTGCAACATGGCCTCCACGGAAGGACGCCGCTTCTCGGCGGGGTCCAAAAGGGCCTCCTGGAACACCCGGGTCACATCCTCATCTCCCGCTCTCGGGTCATCGATAATGGCGGTCACCTTCGATATCGACACGGCGACAAAACCCGATTCGTCGATGTTCGACATTGTCGTGCCGGAAGCCTTGACGTAAAACGAATCCTCGTCGATCCGGGCCGAGGAATTGCCTTCGCCCAAAATGGCATATCCATTCGCCGGGTCGCCGAGGTAACGCGACATTTCGATTAACTGCTGTAAGACACTGTTTGACATGGCTGAAGCTCATTTCCTAGTAGGTGAAGAAACACAGACGGCAAACAGTATAGCAAGAAACCGGGGGCGGTTTGAATTGCCGGTGCTGTACCCGCATGGCACACGCCCAGCGTAGACGGAGTGGTCCACCGATTGCACCGATTTCGCCGAATCAAGTAAGGCACACCCGAGGTGGCATGGGCATCTCTGCGCATGGTCTTCCTCTTCTCTCCGTAGCGCCCGGCTTCCACGCCGGGCGGACTTGGAGCGGCAGTCCGCGTGAGGCGCCCGACGCGTCATCACGGCGGTGGCTGCGCAAGTGAATTGTTCCGAAATATGGGGAACGGGTCAGGGCTTGAGGAACTTGGTAGTATCCAGACTCCATCTGAAGCCGTAGCATGTTATGTCGTGAGGTTGAATCGGCATTGTGCTGGCGATACACTCAAACGCGCATGAAGTCCAGGTAAGCAGTAGACTTACAAGAATGATCCTTAATCTGGGATTTCGACCCTATGCCTTCTGACCTCCTTCCGAGATTTGAGCGCCCGCCAGTGATTGAGACTGTGTTGGGCGTGCAGTTCAGTCCATTGCAGAGGTTTGGAAATGCGCATCTTGGTGCCTTTTGGAAGCGCCTCGGACCCGAATGGCCCAACATATGCGATGCTCCTCCGTTGCCGCCTCAGTTCGAGAAGTTTGAGGGAGAACGTTGGATTGAGCCGGGCCTGAGATTCACGCTCAAACAAGAAGTGAATGTGCGCATCCAGATTCGCAATGAGGGCGGCGATAGGATGGTCCAGGTGCAGAACGGGAGATTCCACTACAATTGGCTGGGAGAAGGGGGTTGCCAATATCCGAGATACAATACTGTTCGGCCTGAATTCGACAATCTCTTGGAGCAGTTCAGAAGTTTCGTATCCGAAGAGGGCTTGGGCTCAATCACGGAAGATCAATGGGAAGTGACTTACGTGAACCACATTCCCAAGGGTTCGATCTGGAATACGATAGGTGAGTGGGCCGAAGTCTTTCGCCCAGTGGCTGCGCTACCGTTGCGCGCAGGCAGTGCTCGTCTGATGAATTGTGGCGGCGAGTGGAGTTACGACATAGAGCCGAAGTTAGGGCGATTGCATGTGCGACTCCAACGAGGTCGCGCGACAGTGACTGAAGGACCGGAATTGATGATTGTCACCTTGACGGCAAGAGGCCCTTTGGGCAACCCTGAGTCCGGTGCCCGGACGCTGGCGGACGGCTTAGACCTCGGGCGTGAGGCCATCGTGAAGGCTTTTTATGACCTCACAACGGAAAAAGCCCACAGGCATTGGGGAGAGTCATCATGACCAGTTGTGCCTTGGATACTACGGCATCCGCGGCTGTGACTGAACCAGCAGATCTAAACGCATGGAATACGGTCATGACGCGCCTTCGGGCGTGGTACGAGAATCCCGACCAGTTGGTGGACGAAAACATTGTGCCGCCGTCGAGCGAGACAATCTACAAGGCCTATCGCCTAGCGTTGGCGATGCGCGACAGTCGCTCGCCTGGACCCTTGCGCGTTGTGCCCGATGGAGAAGGCGGCAGTGTGTTTGAGCGGCAAGAAGGTTCTGTGTTCGAAACCATCTGCATCGAAGCAACGGGCCGCGTCGAAGTCATGCTGTTCGAAGGTTCGCGCTTGTGTGCCCGCAGGCCGGTTACCCTACCGCAAACGCACGCAGGCGATTCACCGTATGATGCTTCTGAGAGCGAGCCTTCCTCCTCGCTGTCAGGAAGTATCTTCCTGAGTGTGCGGCGCATGCACATCGAATGACATGCGCTCAGCAGGCGGGTCAGAGACTATCGACGACAACGAATTACTGTATCGTCGAATCCCCGCAAGCATGAATTGGTACGATCCGGCGGTAGACCCACGCCCATCCCCGCGGGCATTCAATCCTCGCGAAGACGACTTAACCGGTTTGTCCCTTTATCGGGCGAAGTACAAATCCCTCGAGGAGGTAGCGAGGGGCCTGCCGGGCAAACGATACTACGTTGCGGTCTTGAGGGCAGGCGACCTCCGAGCCGCCGCAATCGAAGTCGTGCAGCGACCACCTGACGATCCCAGCCACTGCGAGATCAGTAACCTCACGTACGCCAATCGGAAAGAGAACACTCCTCTAGAAATCCAGGTGCGCTTGGCGCACGAGTTGTGCTTACGCGTCGAGGGCCCATTCGGCTGACCACACGTCTTCGGTCTCCGAGTGTCGTTCCTGGCAAGCAAAGCCTGCCAAAACCGGGTACCTTATTGGATTCTCGTCACGTGATGGCAATGTGTGACAATATGGTCCAGGTTCCTCTATGAGCCACGGTGGCCAACCCCGAATGGGCTATGAATTGCCCTATGAATTGCCCGATTGAAAAACCACCTGCGGCGGCCTACAATTCGGCGCGTTTCAGTGTGCGGGTGGGGTTTATGTCCGCCGTTTCATTCCACCGGCGAGGATGCGTGGCCTCCCATGAGTGATTTGCTGCTTGCCTTTGAGGGCGGGGGTACCAAGACGCGCATGCTCTTGGCGGATGCGTCCGGGCAGGTGCTCGCCGCGGAGACGGGCGGCTCTTCGAGCGCGCTCTACATCCATCCCCGAGACTACGCGCGATCCACACGGGTGCTCTTGAAGCGTCTGTACAAGGCGGCGCAATGCGCGCATGGCCAGGTGCGCTTGGCCGGCTTGGCCGCGCCGATGAACGCGGTCCTGGTGGAGTCGCTGATTCGCGAGGTCTTCGGCGAGGTCACCTTCCTCCACACCTGCGAGGCGGAGATCGCCCTCGCGCTGTACGATTTGCGGTGGGGCGTCTCGCTGGTCGCGGGGACCGGCTCCAGTTGCCGCTATCTTTCGCGGACCGGCGCGCGTGTCGTCTGCGGAGGATTGGGTCCGCAGTTCGGTGATGAAGGCAGCGGGTACTGGATTGGCAAAGAGGCCATCGCTGCCGCGATGCGCGCGGAAAAGGGGCAGGGTCCACACACGGCATTGCTCGAGCAGCTTTGCGCGTTCTATGAAGTTGCGGACATGTGGGGTATTCTGAATCTGTGCGACCGGAGCGGACATGTGCCGGGACCACGCGTCGCGGCGAGCGTGCCTATCGTGTTTGAAACGGCGCGCCAAGGCGATCCCGTGGCGAAAGATGTGCTCGCCCGCGCGGGCAAGGCACTCGGCAATTTGGTCCTCGACACGGTAGGCAAGGCGCGTGTTCGCAAGGGCCCCGTCCCGCTGGTCATGACGGGCGGCGTGTTTCGCGCCGGTCAACTGGTCACCGGACCGCTGAGGCGGACGCTTCGCCGCGGACCGGCCGTTTTCGAGTTCTATCCTGAAGCCGCGGAACCGGCGTTGGGTATTATCCGGGTGCTGATGCGCACCCAACGGGAAGGCAGGTAGCCGTGTATCTGGAGTCGTATTTCGAGAGTGTGAACCATTCGTTCGCCGCCATCCGGTCCACGCAACTGGGTGCGATCCGCAAGGCCGCGGAAGCGGTGGCAAACAGCCTCGCGTGTGGCGGCGCGTGGCTGGTGATGGATACCGGCCACATGTTGCGCCATGAGTCCTACTTCCGCGCGGGCGGCCTGATGGCAATCGCGCCGTTCTCCTACGAGATGAAACTGGACAACCCCATCGATCAACGCACTGTCGAGCGCACGGCTGACGAAACGTTCTCATTGGAGAAACGCACCGCCGAACTCGCGCTCGATCAAAGCAAGATGAAACGCGGCGACGTGCTGACGATTAATTCCAACTCCGGGCGCACCTCAAACGTGATCGAGATTGCGCTGCAATGCAAGGGCCGCGGGATTACCACTATTGGCATTTCGTCACGCGAACAGATGCGCCGCTGCGATGCGGCCCATCCGAGCGGCAAGAAGCTGTTTGACGTGACGGACATCTGCATCGACAGTTGCGGGCCGTTCGGCGATGCCGCGGTGCCGGTGCGCGACAACGAGCCCATGTGCCCCATGAGCGGCCTTGCGGCCACGTACATCTTCTGGGCGATCCAGGCGGACGTGGTGGAGCGATTGCAGGAAAAGGGTGTGAACCCCACTATCTTCCGAAGTGTCCATGTGAGTGGGATGCCCTTCATCGAGGAGCAGCGCAAGAAGTTTCTGGAACGCGGCATCTGAGAGGGCAATTAAGAGAAGAGTCCCATGGATAAGGCACAGGAGAACGATCCAGATGGGCCTTATCTGATTACTTCGACCTCTTGGTCTGATCGGTCCGGTAGGGCAAGCGCGTGTGGGACTGGCGCCCTCGCCTGTCATCCCATCGGGAATGAGAAAGGTATTCGCATTGTCCAAGCGCAATGACATCACCGTGCACATGATCGGGCATGGCCACATCGACCCAACCTGGTTGTGGCGGTGGACAGAAGGATACGAAGAAGTCCGCGCGACGTTTCGCAGCGCGCTTGATCGCATGAACGAGACGCCGGAATTCCGTTTTACAGCGAGCAGCACGTGCTTCTATGCGTGGGTGAAAGCTTGCGATCCGGCCTTGTTTGAAGAGATCCGCGCGCGTGTGGCGGAAGGGCGTTGGGAACTCGCGGGCGGCTGGTGGATTGAGCCGGACTGCAACATCCCCTGCGGCGAATCGCTTGTACGCCAAGGCTTGTATGCACAGCGCTTCTTCGAGCGCGAATTTGGAATGCGTGCCTCGGTGGGATTCAATCCCGACAGCTTCGGACACGCCGGCACGTTCCCGCAGCTCTACTCCAAACTCGGCATTCACTATTACGTCTACATGCGGCCGATGCCCGTCCACGAGAGGCACTATCCCGACGGTACGACCTTCTATTGGGTCGCGAACGACGGGTCTCGCGTGCTCACGTGCAATCTGCAGGAAGAATACAACGCGGACGCGAACACGGCGGAGCGTATCCGCACCCTGGCCGCGCACCCGCAGCTCAATCCTGGACAGCGCCACGTGCTCGGTTTCTTTGGCGTGGGGAATCATGGTGGCGGGCCGACGAAAAGGGCCATCCAACAGATCCTCGACTTGCGCAAAGACGCGCGGGGTCCGCGAGCCGAGTTCTCGACCCTCCGCGGCTATTTCGATGCGTTTCTGTCTCATCATGAGGTTGCGGTCATCCCGGAGATTCGCAGCGACCTGCAACATCACGCACAGGGGTGCTACACCAGCCACGCCGAGATCAAACGCTTGAACCGCCACACCGAGCACGCCCTGATGAGTGCCGAGCGCTGGGCCGCGGCGGCGTGGTTGAGTTTCGGGCACCCCTATCCGCAGGAGGCCTTGGAACACGCGTGGAAGGACCTCCTCTACAACCAGTTCCACGACATCCTGGCGGGGACCAGTATCGAGTCCTCCTACGAAGACAGCCGCGATCAGATCGGCGGCGCGAAACACGCCGCCCACACCATTGAGAATGAATCTGTGCAGGTCATCGCGCGCCACATCGACACGACGCCCGAAGGCAACACCATTGCCGTATTCAACCCGCTGCCATGGCCGGTGCGCCAGACCGTGACCGCGCCGCCCGCCGTGACACGCACGCTGGACGCGCCTATCCACATCGTGGAGAGCGAGGGCAAAGTTGTGCCCAGTCAACGTGTACTTGACGAACGCGTCGGAAGTCACCGCTATGCCTTCACGGCCGACGTGCCAGCGATGGGGTATCGCTGCTACCACGCGCGCAGCGGCACGAAAACGGTCAAGACCCCCGGGCACCTCAAAGGCGGGCGTGACTTTCTCGAAAACGATTGGTGGCGCATCGAGTTTGATCCGTACGATGGCCACCTGTGCCGCCTCCATGACCGCCAGAATGACATCGAACTGCTGGAAAAGGGCAATGTGCTGGCGGCAGTTGTGGATCCATCGGACACTTGGGGGCACGGCTATGCCGAGTATCGAAGCGAAGCCGGGAGGTTTGGCCACGCCCGCCTCAAGCTGATCGAGCACGGACCCGTGCGCGCGGCGATGCGCGTGCAGTCCTCGTTCCGCAATTCGCAGGCGGACCAGTTGGTCACGATTTATCGCGCCTCCGATACCATCGATTGCGTGTTCCGCATCAACTGGCAAGAGCGATACACGATGCTGAAGCTCGCTTACGAGACGCACGTCGTGAACGGCACGGCCATCTACGACACCGCTTACGGATGCCAGGAAAGAAACACGGCGGGCACGGAAGAACCCGGACAGATGTGGTTCGATCTCACCGGAACGGTCGAAGGCACGCCATACGGACTGGCGGTGCTGAACGACTGCAAGTACGGGTTCGACGTGCTGAACGGCACCATGCGCGTGACCCTGCTGCGCAGCCCCGCTTACGCGCACCACGACCCCAGCCGCTACGACGCGTCGCAACCATTCCACATCATGGACCAGGGATGGCACACGATTCGGATTCGTCTTGCGCCACATGCCGGGGCGTGGACAGCGGCATCGATCGCACGCAAGGCATGGGAGTTGAACGAGCCCGCGGTGGTGCACCTGGAGTCGGCGCATGCCGGTTCCCTGCCGGGATGCCAATCATTCCTCGAGGCCGGACCAGACAATATCGCGGTCTCCGTGCTCAAGAAGAGCGAAGACGGCGACTCGCTGGTTGTCCGCGGTTACGAAACCGCTGGCGCCGGGACCGAGGCGGTGCTGCGCCTGCCTCTTGCGGGCATCGAAGCAAACTGCACTTTCGCACCGCACGAGATCAAAACCTTGAGGATTGACCGCCAAACGGGGATGATAGACGAGGTCAATCTGCTGGAAGAGCCCGGGGAGGAACGGCCATGAACCTGGAAGCAATTGAGCAGAAGTGCCTGCACTACCTCATGCAGGTATCGCGCCCTCTGGTGCCCGTGGAGCAGTTGCTGCGCCATCTGCAGCGAGAACCGGAATTCCAGAGTCTTTCGGAGCATGACCTTCTCGCGTTTCTCCGCGAGCACGAGTTGTTCGTGGTGCTGGACCCGATTGGGATGGCGGGCGATCCGGACGGCCGCGCCGCACTGGCCGAAGCCGGTATTTCCACCAGCCCTTCGGTGATCCTCGAGACGCGCATTCCTCCCCAGCGCGAACTCTCGGAACAAATGATCGCGCAGCTGGAAACGCTGATGGATTCGCTGGATACCGCGCGCCGGGAAGCCTATAAGACGCGCGATGCAAAGAGAGTCTCGTTCATCGACGCCCTATTGGAACGCGCTTCGGCGCTGCTCGATCGCCTCAAGAATCTCGGCTGACGCGCGCCTATTCGCCCAGCAAGTCGGTCCCTTCAAAGTTCGCGGGCACCTCGTTGCCGAGATACTTCAAGGCCGTTACGCCCAAGTCCACGATGCGCGGATCCTTGTCCCCAATGCTTTGATTCGAGAAGAAGATTCCCGGCGTGAGCGCCACATCCGAACTGGCATGTTCGCCGCTCCACTTGTCCGTGTTCGGTTCGAAGAGGGCCTCCGGCGCGCTGCCTTTCACCGTGTCTTTCGTGGATTGGTATCCTTCCGCGTACCCAAGCTGCAAGTCCGGCGCGTCAGCCGCCGAAACCCCCTTGAACTCATCGCGCGTGTAGATCGCGCTTAACACCTTCTCCCCGGTCGCGGGGTCCGTCACCTCCAGCAACTTCGCGCGAATCTCCTGAATAAGAGCATCCGCCTCCGCAGGGTCCACGATGCCCTGACCCTCCCGCCCCTTGAGATTCAGAAAGATGCTGCCGAGTCCCAGGCTGTAAGCCTTCGAGCGCGGCCAGTCGTACCCCTGGAGGTACGCCTCGTTGTTGGACGCCGTGGCTGCGTCGGTCTGTCCCTCCACCGCGAGGTAGCCGTTGCGGATCAGCCATGTGTTGACGTTCAGTCCTGTCCGGAAGCTGTGGAAACCGTGGTCAGACATGATCATCAGCAGGTCGCCTTCCTGAAGCCGTTCCATCACCTTGCCCACGATTTGATCCATGCGGACGTAGGTATTCTCCACCGCGCGACCGTATTTCTTCGCGCCTTCCTCCGTGTACAGGGGGTGCTGCGGATCGCGGAACCGCCAGAACAGGTGAGCGACACGGTCCGTCGCCGTCCACGCGGCGATCAACAGGTCGAAATTGCCGCGGTCCAACTCATCCAGAGCCAACTTCTCCCTCCAGGACATCGTCTTCTCAACATCATCCAGAAAGATATCTTCCGTCACGGCATCTTGGCGCAGCGCGTGCGTGTCGTAGATCCAGCCAATCGTCTTGTACAGTCCATACCGCTCGGCAAGCTCGCCCGAATACTTTTCAGGGGTGCTCATACGAATGTAGGGATTCCGGGGGTCGTACTGCAGGCAGGCCATGTAGATGCGGACATGCTCGCCCGCTTCGAGCACCAGGAACCTGCTGATGGCGTGCACCTTGAATTTCGGTGTGACGTCAAAACTCCACTCGATCCACTTCGTCCAATCGCCCTCTTTCACGGTGAGCGTTTCGGTGGGCAGTTTGATGGCGACCGTGCGTGCCGCCCGATCGACCGTGAATTCCAACGGCACTTCGACATATGCGCCGGGCTCGCTCGATTTGCGCACCTGTGGATTGCGGGCGCCCGGGATGGTCAGGCTGGCCTTATCTCCCTGAAAGGCTAAGGGGAACTGAATACCGCCCGAAACACTTTCCTGCTTCGCATACTCGTCCGAGAAGGCGTAGTACGTGCTCGTGGTCCCGCGAATATCCGGCACACCGAGCCCGCACAGCATGCAGCCCTGCGCCAGATCATCGGCGGGGTACGCGAAAGGTACCACGAGAATCTTGCAGCGGGCCCCTTGCCGATCGGCTTCCGACCAAAAGGAATCCCCTTTGCGAATGCTCTCGAACTGCGCCGGCTGCGCGACGGAGCCATCGGCCTTCAGAGTGGCATGCTGGGCCGTGCCGAATCCCACGCCAGGCAAGTAGTTCGCGGGGGTCCGGCGCAGGAAATCATACACTCCATGATTCCCCGCATACGTGCAGGTTGTGAAGGACGACCACGCGGTCGGTGACTGAGGCGGGTTCGCGGTGTTGAGCGGCTTGTAGGCTCCCTTCTCGCGAAGCGTGGCGAGGTTGGGCAACTCGCCCGCATCCATCATCTTCTCCGCGATGCTCGGTTCGACACCATCGAAACCGAGGATGACCACTCGGCCCTTGCCCGCCGGTCTTGCCGCTTGTACGGCGGGGGCCACTGGCTGGGCCGCGGCAAGTGCGACGGGGGCGTCGGCAGCGCCGGCCCCGTCCTGGCGGGTCGGCGCCGCAGGTACTTTTGCGCCGCATCCGGCGCACAGGACTAATCCCACGGTCACGGTTATGGTGGCGGCGCGCGCCGCGAACAAACGAGCTTTCATGCTGTTGCGATCCTCTGGGGTTGGAAGATTTCGCATGGAAACGAAGCGAAGTATAGCACGCTACCGCACGGACGCCTCAAGACGCGAAAAGATCCGATTGACGCCAACGCGCGCGGACTCTATCATCCTGTGCGTGGCACGGTGGCCCGCCTTACGCGGGTGCGCCAACCAAATTCGGAAAGGGGCAAGCCGTGGATAGGAAGCAATTCGTTTTGAGTGGAGCGTTTGTGCTCCTGGCCGCAGCGATGGTGTCGGGCTGCGCCACGGGGGCCAAAGGGCCGGATGACCGGACTCTCATTATGAACACCATGAACGGGTGGAAGGCAGGCATTCTCGATAAGGACATCGAAGCGGTCATGGCGGCATACTCGGAGAGTTTCCGCGATCAGGAAGGGCGAGGGAAGGCAGAAGTCCGCGACTTCATCCAAGGCGCGATCACGGAAGGCTACCTCGACGGCATCACCATCGATCTGGACGTCGCCCAAGTGACCATCAACGGTGCCGAGGCGACCGTCAGCCCGATCCCTGTGACAGGCGGCCGGGGTAGCGTTTCACTCCTCATGTTGCTTAATAAAG
>JADLCA010000396.1 GCA_020847495.1 Candidatus Hydrogenedentota bacterium
CGTCTCGCCAGACTCGAGCATAACGTGTGCCTGTTCGCGTTTTGCCGTTGTGTTCACGGAGATACGAGCGACGCGCTCCGGGCTTACAGTCAAGTTAACCGCGCCCTCTGGGGTAGCGTTGAGCACGCCTCCCATCTCACGCAGTGGAAACCAACTCTGTTTGAAGATCTTCACTTCGTGCGGCTGCATCCAACTGTAGTCCGGCTGATTGTCCGAGTAGGCCCCCGCCATGATTTCCGCGTAGGGGCCGTCGCTGTCGGTGAGCTTTGTGCGATCCCAGGTTGAGCCAGTTCCCCACGTCCAGAGCTTCATCCCCGGGGCAATGTTGTGGTCGGCGACATGGGCTACGCCCGCGTGCTTGTCATGATCGTACCCGGCGAAGAAATCGTCCCGCGGATTCCACGCGAAGAAGGAGGTCGCGCCGGGATGGTTCTTCCACCAGCTCACGTCGACCCCCTTCGTGTAGTCCACGCCGTGGAAGACTTCGTGCGAGATGGGCCAGTGCGTGAATTCGTTTTTGCCGTGGAACGTGGCGAACTGCACGGATGGCGGAAAGATCACCTGGTACCCATCCGTCGCGTGAATAGCCACGTTGGCCCAGTACAACACGCTGTTTGTGTACGGCGTTCTGTTGAACAGCTTCACGGTCACGTCGAGACGCGAGCACCCCGGAGATAGCGTCATGCCGATCGTCCACTTCATGCGGTGACGCCGCTCGATTTCGCCGATCCAGATAGTCTTGCTGCCGTCGGGATTTTCTGAGAGCAGGTAGTCCACTGGCATGAAGGTGGTGTTGCGGTGATGGTGAAACACGCACCATTCCACGCCGCCGGAAATCCAGGCCCCGAGCATCCCGATGAGGTCCGGCTTGACGACGTGCTGGCGGTAGAAGAAGTCGTAGCCGTTGGTCTTGTCCAGCGCCTCGAAGATGCGTCCGCCGATTTCCGGCAAGACGCAGATGCGAACGTACTCGTTCTCAAGGTAGAGCGCTGTGTACGTGCGATCAATCTTCTCGTCGGTCAGGCCATCCAGCATCGCGTACGGATACACTGGGCCCCGAGCGCCCTGATAGACACGCCCTTCCTCGAAGCGCGGATTGGGATCGGCGGGCTGCACCGCGTAGGTGGGCAAGGTGATCTGCTCTTCCCAGATGCGGACATCTTCCGCGGCGGCGGATAAGATGAGAGCAGCCGCCACGGCCACCCCCCCAAACATACGACAGATGGTCAACACGGTCCCCTCCCGCGTCCGCCCGTGGACTCGTTTTGGAGTCTGGACGCAATTCGCATTCAACAAAGAGACACCCAATCAAACCTGTAAGAAAGCACTATAGGTCGCGTTGACGAACCGCGTCAATATGGAAAGCCCCCCGGCGCCGCCCGGAAACCTGTCTCAGGGGCACTGCCATGATGCAGGGCGGGATTTGTTCCCGCCCTCTTAACGCGGCGGGAAAGTCGGCCGGCTTTTTCAAGAGCCGGCAGGGATGCCGGCGCTCCTGGTGGCGCATTTCGTCCATGCAGGTCCAAGCTCGGATTGTGTCCAGTTCGCCATCCAGAGGGAAGAAGACGGGAATGAATCCCGCCCTACTATGGGTCCTCTTTCATGTTTTGACCCTTGCCGGGCGCTTCCGTGGTATTCTGGAGGGAAGGACTGTGGGGCATAGCCGGGAAAGGGTCGGGTCTGGTTGCTGGGTGCGATCCAGCCGGGGGAACGTGTCATGCACACACACAAGTCGGCTTATTCAGTACTCGGTCTTGCAGTAGTTCTCTTGTGGGCGATGGCCTCTTGCGGAGCGCATGGCGCCGCGGGAGCGGGGGCGCTGGATTTCTATGGGGCACCTGATACCGGCCCAGCGCCGCTGGAAGTGCACTTCCACTATTCCGGCGATGAAGCGTTTATTCAGACCGTCACGGGGTGGCAATGGGACTTCGGGGACGGCGCGAGCAGCGCCGACGATTTCACTACACACGAGTATGCCAGCCCGGGCACCTACACGGTGAAACTGACCGTGACCCTTTCCGGAGGCGGCACCCAGACCCTAACCAAGCAGGAGTGTGTCAAGGTCACGTCCGGTTCCGCGCCTGAAAGCGCCACGGAGCAGCCTGCGGAACCTACGGAGGAATCTGCGGAACCGCCTACTGAAGCGCCACCTGCCGAAGCGCCTGCCGAAGGTGAAGGCCAAGACGAGGGCGAGGACGTCGTGTTCATTCATCACTCGTGCGGCGAGAACTGGCTGAACAGTGGCTTGCACGATGCCTTGGTGGCCAAAGACTATATCGATGAGCGAAACGATATCACCTATGGCGTGGACGTGGAGCCGGACCCCGGCAGACCCGACACGCTCGGACCCGTGCCCGGCGAACTGACCGATATGCATCAGTGGATCCTGTGGTTTAACGACTACCTGGGCTCGGTGCGGAAGCACGGCTGCGCGGACGGCGTCAACCGCATCATCCTCTTCAAGAGTTGTTTTCCGAACAGCCACGTGGAGGCCGGGGATTCGAGCGCCGGCGATCCTTTCAGCGACTGGAAGATGCTGGCCAACTACAGGGCCGTGTACCGCCACCCCGGCGGCTCGGGACAAACGTACGAGCACGAAGGCCACGCCTACCACGCGCTTGAGGATGTCTTTGCGCAACATCCCGACACGCTCTTCATCGCCGTGACCGCGCCGCCGGAGTGCTGGGCGGAAACGGACAAGCAGATCGCGGCAAACGCGCGCGCGTTCAACACCTGGCTGACGAAGGAATGGTGGCCCGGCTATACTAAGGCCACGGGCCTGCACAACGTCGCGGTGTTCGATTGGTTCGATCTGCTCGCCGCGCCACCCAATGCCGGAGCGCATGCCAACCAATTGCGCGCGGAGTTTGGAGGCAACGCGGGAGATTCTCACCCGAACGATGTGGCGAACGCCCAATCCACGCGAGTGTTCGCGTCCGGGCCGGGCAACTTCATCGATCGGGCATGGGCGGAGTTTACAAAAAGACCGTAATGCGCAGAGGGAGGATATCCTGATGGGTTCCATGAGTCGCAGGGGGTTCTTGTCGCGTAGTGCACTGGCGGGTGCAGCCGCAATGGGGGCAGCCCGGGCGGTGCGGGCGCAGGCTGCCGCCGATAAGCTGAACATCGCCGCGGTAGGCATCGGTGGCATGGGCGGGTCAAACCTCCGCCGGCTCGCGGGGGAGAACATCGTGGCCTTGTGCGATGTGGATGACGTCTACGCCGCCAAGGCGTTCGAAGCCTTCCCGGAGGCAAAGCGCTATAGGGATTATCGCGAAATGCTCGCCGCTCAGAGCGACATCGACGCGGTTCTCATTGCCACGCCGGATCACACCCACGCGGTGATCGCGGCGGCGTGCATGCGTGCGGGCAAGCATGTGTACTGTCAAAAACCGCTCACGCACGACATCTTTGAAGCGCGAAGGCTGGCGGAGATCGCGAAGGAAACGGGCGTAGTCACCCAGATGGGAATCCAGGGCCACTCGGGGGAGGGCATCCGTCAGATTCGCGAGTGGATACAGTCTGGAGTGATTGGCGAAGTCCGCGAGGTTGACGCCTGGTGCAGTCTCACCTATTACCCGTGGGGTCACGCGGGCTGGAGTTCCCCGCTGGGCACACGCCCGTCCGAAACACCGCCGGTGCCCGAGACCCTCGATTGGAACCTGTGGCTGGGTCCAGCCCCCGAGCGCCCCTATCACCCTTGTTATCATCCGCTCACGTGGCGGAGTTGGTGGGATTTCGGTTGCGGCATGATGGGCGATCGAGGCGCGCACACCTTCGACCCGATCTTCTGGGCGCTCGATTTGGGACACCCCATCAGCGTGGAAGGTTCGGCCACTGACCTGAACACCGAAACCCATCCCATCGCGTGTATCGTTCGGTATGAGTTCCCAGCGCGGGGTTCTATGCCTCCGGTTACCCTGACGTGGTACGACGGAATGCGCCCGCCCCGGCCCAGGGAATTGGGCAAAGACGAAGAGCTTGGACACCCCGAAGGCGGCACGTTGTTCAAAGGCTCCGAGTGCATGCTCACTTGTGGTGTGTACGGTGAGAATCCCCGGCTCGTGCCCGCGTCGCGCGCACGGGAGTTCCCTCCCCCGGCGCCTTCCATTCCCCGGGTGACCGGCACACACGAGGATGATTGGCTCAACGCTATCAAGTCGGGCACGAAGGCGGGCGCGGACTTCGCCTACGCAGGGCCGCTTACAGAGGTGTGCCTGCTCGGCAATGTGGCAAAGCGCATGGGCACCAAGCTCGAGTGGGACCCCGTGGGTATGAAGTTCCCGAACATGCCCGAGGCCGATCCCTATGTGAAAACGGCCTACAGGGAGGGGTGGCCGCTGTAAGCGATAGCCTTCAGGGCCTGGCCAGCGTGAGCAGGCTATCCCACGCGGTTCGCATGTAGCGCGCGTACCCGATGGCCTCCGCACGCAAGCGCAGGGATGCGTCCGCGGCGTCGCGCGCTTCGGGGATTAGCGCAATCGGAATCCCCGCAATCACGATCTGCCGGAGCCCACGGTCTTCATGGCGAAAACGCACGGCCGGGTTGTCACACGTTGCGGCATTGCCCATCGCGAAACGCAGTGTCACAGGCTTTAACGTCTCACCCAGGCCGAATCGCAATGTCATGAAGTCTTCGGCAGGGATTGTCTTGTCCGCATAGATGGACGCGTCCATGTAGTCATCGGCTCGCAGCCCAAGATAGAGGTAAGAATCATCGCGGCAAACATAGAGATCGCCAAATGCCGTTTCAGAGGTGTAAGCGATGTATCCATCCGTCTTGTTCCAGGTGTGCAACCCGAGGAAAGGATTAGCCGGACTGCCGGGAACATGGACTTCTGCACTTTGGGCATGTGCGTAACCGGCTGGTGATGCGCGATGGATATCGGGTAGACGGCCTTGAAGCTCGGCCATCACCCGGACGAGTCCCTCATAGGGCCGGTTCTCGATATCGACAAGCCCAAAGTTGAAGTCCTCGCCATCGCTGCGCCCGCCGGGCGGCTCATCAAAGTACTGAAACCAGTGCGCGCCCACGACAAACGGCAGCGAAGCGAGATCGCGAAGCGTGCGCTCCGTCAGCGCAATCCGTTCCGTTTGTGTTTGCAGAGCGGCAAACATGTCTGTGGAGGAATTGCGGTTTCCACTCTGATTTTCCATCGCGGCGGCATAGTACTCGGACATGAGCACGGGTTTGCCGGTCAAATGGTTCAAGGTCTTCAGGAAGAACGGAAACATCGCGCCGTCTTTCGTGTCAGCGAAGCTCGCGTTCGTGGAGACGACATCGACGAAGGGACCCGCCGCGCGCGCCACGGCAAGCGGGTAGTGCCCGTTGTAGCGGTCACCCAGTATGAGGTGATTGGGATCGTAGCGGCGGATGGCGTCGTGCATCAGTTGGTAGTATCGCGAGGCAACAACTTCCGCGAAGGCATGGACCGTCTCGCGCCCGCTGCCGCCCGTGCGTAGATGGAGTACACCTCCCTTCTCCAGTGTGGCGAAACTGTCCGCCCCTGTGGCCGCGAAGCCTTGAGCAAGCGCTTCCCAAGTGTTGCCGTAGCGCTCTTTCAATAGCGCAACGAGCCGTTGCCTGGTTTGGTTTGCAGGCGGCGCTGAGAGATAGCTCAAGAACATCGTTTCTGGATACCAGCCCAGTTCGTTATCGGAGAACCATCCAAGCACGTCCGGATCGCTGGCGCGTGGCAAGACCATTTCCCTGGCCAGCCGGTCCACCTCGCGTTCGACGTCCTCGCTGAAGAGGTCCCCCCAATGGACCCCGCTTGAAACCCCCAAGTGCAGCACCGGCGTATCCGGCAGGCCCCGGCGCGTCGCGTGCGGATCGGACCAGCCTCCTATCGTGTTGAAATTCCAGACACGGAGACGCCGCGTGGCGTCATCCGCCCAGGCGTCGAGGGAATCATAGAAACGCGCGTACGCGTACTGAGGCTTGTCGGGTTCAGGAGGCAGCGTCTGCCCCGCCCCCACGCAATTGACACCCAGTGAGAAGAACTCCCCGCCGCTCGGCGTTACCAACCACCACGTGCCGTCAAGTTCCGCGACGGAGTAAAAGGGCGACGCTGCCCCCGTGTGTAGGGTGCATGCGCTGAATAGAAGAAACGCTGCCCAGCAGGAAGGCCGCCGCAGGCCATTCCACGCTTCACAACAGAAACCGCACGTTGGCGCGGGCGTACCGTCGAGTAGGACACGAACAGCCGAAGCATTGCCGGGACGTGATTTCACACACTTCATCGGAAAATGCTAACCGGGAACCTGAACGATAGTCAATGCATTGGGTGTCTGCCCAACGGACGTATTGTCAAAGCGTTTGAACAGTAGTTCTGCTGTCCTGTACGATGGCGCTGTCTCAGGGAAAAACAGGGAAGGTTCCCGGTCATTGTCTGAACAGTCCACGAAAGCCCACACAGCCAGGGATATCGCCCTCCTCAGCGGCGTCTCGCGAACGACGGTATTTGCCGTGCTGAAAGGCAAACCCGGCGTTTCGGAGAAGACCCGGGAGAAGGTGTACGCAGCCCTCCGCGAACACGGTTTTCAGAGTGGCTTGGTGCAGAAGTCTCTGGTTGCGGAGCTTTCCAAGATGGTCGGCGTGGTCGTCGGCAACATCAGCAACCCCTTCTACACCGAGGTGATTTCCGGCATCAACGCCGTGCTGGGGCCTGCGGGTTTCCACCACCTGCTGCACCACGGCACCGACGTCGATCCGCAACGAGGGATTGCCGCGTTTGAAAGCCTGGGGGC
>JADLCA010000397.1 GCA_020847495.1 Candidatus Hydrogenedentota bacterium
GCAGGAGTTTCCTCGATGCCGGGGAAGCACTCCATCACGGTGTGCCCCAGGAGGTCCTCACGCGATTGCCGTGCACTGCGCACCGCGGTATCATTGAGATAGCGGTAGCGCCAGTCGAACCCGATGATCTGCAGCCCCTCCAACATATTGTCCAACAGATGACGATAGCGCTCCTGCGACGCGCGCAGGGCCGCGGCCACTTCGTACCGCTCCCGGTAGAAGCGGACGCGCTGTTGCCTCCAGATGAGCCCGGCCCAGGCCCAGGCTCCCACAAGGAGCGCGCTCACGAGAGCGACCATACCCCACAACTGCTCCCGCAACGGCCCATAGATTTCCGCGAGGTCCATCTTCGCGACCAGGAACCACGGCGAATCGGGAATCTTGCGAAGACAGGCAATAACCGGGACGCCGTGATAGTCAATACCCTCGAAAACACCATCACGCCCCAACACGGCTTGCACGGCCGGCACGCGTTTGGATTCCACGGGGGAGCGCAAATTGAGTGTGGCGCCTCGTTGCTTCCGCAGTTCGTTCAGAAAGACGGCTTCATTTCCTTCACGGCGGACGAGAAGAGTCTCCGCGGTTTCGCTGGGCGTTGGCCATCGGCCCAAAAATGGATAGAGGAATCGCTCAGGATCGATGTCCAAGCCAACGGCCCCCAGCGGGGGCTCGCCCTCCGCCCCGGCGCGGATCGGAGCGAATAGGGAGAGATAGACACGCCCGTCGGCTTCGTCCCGGTAGAAATCCTGCAGGACCACGCGGCCTGCCCGCATTGCTTCTAATGCCATTCTCGCGCGGATTCCGGCGGCCGGCAGGGGCGATTCGCGGGTGGCTACTCGCTCGGCGCCGCTGCCGTCGCAGACGTACACGCGCTCGTATTGATACGCGGATTCGATTTGACGCAACCATCCGCGAAGCTCTTCCATCGCGTCTGCATCGGCGTTCGCCGCAAGGCTGCGCCTCACCAGCGCGCGGAAGCTCTTGTTCTCGTGGAGCACCTCGGCGTCACCCAGGCGCTCCGCGCGCCACTGCGAAAGCTCGCTGACCTTCAAATCAGCGACTGCGCCTATCTTGCGCTCAAATTCCGCGCGGTAGCGGTTCTCATACGCGAGGAGGTAGTAGCGGCCCGCGGAGATGAAGCCGGCGCACAGCAGGATGAGCACCAACGCGAGCTTCAGCGCAGTCTTCCTGGCAAATCGCAACGCATCGCGCGGCCGCCAGCCATCCGGAGCGGCCAGAAACATCAACGCCGCCCCAAGCAGCACAAACGCAAAACATGTAGACTCCGCCGGCGGAATTATCGTCCCGCCGTATAGAAGCGGTTTTCCCAGAGAATACGCCAACAGGAATACAAGGGTTGCCGCCGTCAGGAACGCCGCCAGCCAGAAAGCCGCGGTTGACAAAGGAGCGCGAACCGAAGTGCGTAGTGCCGGCAGCAGGTAGGAAACGCAAGCCAACACAAAGAACGCCGCCGTCGCCGGAGACATGTGCCCCAGCGGCACCCCATCCAAAGTGCTTGCCGCCGGGAACCCCATCCGCTCAATGGGCGGGTGTACTCCCTTGAGTGACAGCACAAACAGTATCAACGCGACGGAGGCGCCCGCCACGTTGATAGCCAGGCCCACCCAGAACGCAGCACTGCGCCTGTGGGAAACCGTGCGGAAGATTACCGCGATGGCCAACAGCGCAAACAGAACCGCAGTGCTGGGCGCCATCGGAACGCTGACTTCACCGAAGTCCGCGATCTGTGGGGTTCCAAGGTTCCACCCCAGCAAGGTGGCGAGCACCGCAAGCAACACGCCCGCGGCGCAGACGCATGCTGCGCCTGCGAAGGGAAGACGTTCACGAGTCGCAGTGCCGTCCATTTCAAAGACCCTCGTCAACCGAGCGCCCGGACGTCAACGCATGTTCTTGCAGGTATTGCTTGGAACCGGCATAAGGCCTTTTGTATCAAGCGGGAAGCCGGTTCCGGATTGGTGCATTGCTCACGGATGAAACGCCGACACCTGTGAGAGGGAGTGCGAGTTAAGTGTACGCTATTCTCATGATCGTAGGAACAACACACTCGCTCGTCATATGCCCGGGTGCAGTGGAATGGATGACAATCAACAGGCGGCCGGCGAATCAGCCAAGGGCTAACGGATACCCCCTTCACTGATAATGGAAGAAGCCATGGCGCCAGGTTCCAGCCGCCATAACTCGCTGCCATATATCGGGTCGTCAGCCACGAGGCAAACAACGCTTTCGGCGGCCGTCAGCTCTCGTGGATTCGCGGACTGATCGCCCTCAATCAGCGATGCGGCCAACCGGAGCGCGTACCCTCCGCTCCCCCAATCCAGCCTCAGAAGTTCGATGTCCTCGAAAGGGCTGAAGGGCGTGGCGGCCACCAGAATCAAGCAGCTTGGGGGCAAGTAGCAGGCTTCCCGCACGCGATAGACCGGTTCGGTGGTCGCCGTGCTCTGGCGCACGCACAGCACGGCGGACGTTCCTTCCGGGGTCCCGTCGGATTTGCATAGAACGCGCCCTGTCTGCGGGATTTCGGCGCTGAAGAAAACGCGATCACCTGCCGCAATCAACGCGGAAGGACTCGAACTCGCCGGTCCCGGGTACAGGTCCGCGACGAGATGCGTGCCCGTCCATGTGCCGTCCGTGGCCCAGAGTTCCGCCCCATGTCCTCTGGTGTGGTTGACGAAGAAGGTCGTTCCGCCAAGCATTGCCGGACGTGCGCCATTAGCCTCGCAGCGAGGCGGGTGTACCGCCGCGATGAGCACGGCGGAAGACGGGGCTGGGTCGCTGCTCGTAGTGGTTTCCATTGCGCTACTGGACTGATCGGAATCTCCCATGGCCCCCAGTGTGTCCGGGGCGGACTTGGGCACCGAACCGAGGATACATCGGGCGCTCGCGACGGCGGGGTCATACCACCACAGAGCGAGACTCCCGCCGGTGGTGTTGACGTACATGAAAAGTTGCCCCCACAGTTCGAATACCTCTTCGAACGCGGTCCCCTCCGGGCCAGGTGTGAGTTCCGCCGCAAGCACCGGGGCGGCCGCCTCCGGGCCGAGGCGCCAAAGCTCGCGTCCGCCGGTACCGTCGTCCGCCGCGAAGTACAGGGATTCTCCGGCAGCAGTCAGCATTTGTGGTTGCGACCCCTGCGCACCAGGCCTCAAATCACTCACCTGCGCGGTTCCGCGCCCGGTGCCGTCGGTACACCACAGTTCGCCTCCGGAGCCAGCCACGTCGGCTCGAAAGTACACGCGCCCATGAAGCGCCGCCAGCTCGCGTGGATCGGAACCCTCGGTTCCCGGATTCAGGTCGGCGAGAACATGCGTCCCCACTTCCGATCCATCGCTCACCCACAACTCGGTCCCGTGGTCCGGGTCCGTGGCCGCGTAGATGACCTGGTTCCCAAGCGCCGTCAATTCAGTGGGGCGCGAAGACACGGGCTGCTGCTTCTCGTGCATCCACAAGTCGGCGGCCAGGCGCGTTCCCGCGGAGGTGCCATCGCTCAACCAGAGTTCCTCCCCGTGGATACCGTCATTGCACGTAAAGAAGAGCGTCGTGTCGTGGAGGTTTGCGAGATTATCTGGTCCGCTGTACCCCTTCCCCGGAACGATGTCCTTCAACACTTGGGTGCCCTGCGGCGTGCCGTCCGTAACGAACACCTCCTCGCCGTATTGCTGCGAGTTCGCGCAGAAGTACAAGCGGCCCCGGAACTCCTTAAGACTCCAGGGCTGGCTCCCCACGGGACCCGGCATCAAATCCGCCACGAGGCGCGTGCCCTCGGTGGTGAGATCGGTCCGGTACAGTTCCGTTCCCAACCGGCCGTCATTGGCGCAGAAGTAGATGACGGAACCCACGCGCTCGAAATAGTGCGGGTCGCTTGATTGGCTGCCGGGCGCGATATCGGCCACGAAGCGTGTTCCCTCTGCGGTGCCATCGGAAACCCAGAGCTCGAGTCCGTGGGTCCCGTCGTCCGCCTGAAAGCATGCGACGTCTCCCAAACCGGTGACCTGACTGATAGAAGAGTCCGGCGGCCCCGGGAAGATGTCCATGAGGAACTGCGTGCCTTCTGGCGTCCCGTCGGATGACCACAATTCCCGCCCATGGATTGCGTCTTTAGCCCGAAACACGACCTTTTCCCCAACGGGCGTCATCAGTTCAAAGTCCCGGTAGGATTCTGATTTCACAAGACGGATGGTGCCCTCGGGCGTTCCGTCGGACAGCCACAGGCCAATTCTGCTCCCCAGGACAAATGAGGTGTCGCCGAGCGCGCACCCTCCAGGGATGTTGTCAAGCGAACCAACTGGTATGGGAAGCAGAGTTACCCCTCCCCTATCAGTGACGGAGAACACTTGTCGCGGAGAACCCGAGCCTCCCTTGGCCAGCACCAGGAACTTATCCTGTTGAATGGCCAAGGCAGTGACATTGGAGGCTCCGGCCCCCTCCACAAAGTCTCGCAGTACTCTCCCTTGCCGCGAAGATTCGCTCCAGATCCACAACTCCTCGCCGAGGTCAGATGTCTCGGCGACGAACAGCAGCCGGCCAAGGCCACCGTTAATCAGATTTCGCGGGTTGCCGCCGGCCGGTCCCCCTTGGATGTTGAGAGCCAGCCTTGCCAGACCTGCGGCATCCACGCCCCAAAGCTCACGTCCGTAGACCCCATCATCTGCCGAAAAGAGCACCCGGTCCCCGCAGACGGTCAGGTGCTGTGGGAATGATGACGGAACCTCGGCGCCGGCGCCTTCGCCGGGCGTTTCCCCCTGCACCACCGCGAGCGGCACGGCAAAGCTCCATACGCCCAGCATCGCAAACGCGACAGCCCTACTGCTTGCGCGGATCCCGGCTGAAGATGAGAACCATTCCATGCGTCGTTTCCAACAGGTCTTCCGAACCCCACCACGTCACAGGTTCGAGAGGTACCCGGTCTCCATCCATCACAGAGCAATTCATTCGCCACCGCTTGCCGGCTTGCGGCGCGGATACAGATTCAAGGCCCGCGAACGGGATGCGGACTTCCGCGCTCCAACGACCCTGCGATTCCGCCGTGGCCCCCTCCCAATCGCACGCCCACGGCAGCTCCTGTCCGCCTCCCGTGTGGGCCGAGGCGCGCAGGGTATTGCCATCGAACAACGCGTTCCAGCGCGGCGTGTTTCCGGTAATGACATCGAACTCCGCGGAAAGCGAGACCTGGAGCAAGGGATGCAGCGGCGCTTGGCGCGAGTGCATACCCAGCAGCAGCGCCGAGCCGTCGTGATGAATCATCAGTGTCGCGGACTGCCCCGCCGGCTGCCCCTGCACAACGCCCAGCGTCAGCGGATTCGGGCTCAACGGCGGGCTCCAGAAGGCCTCGCTCAGAACACCATCCAGCGTGAACGGTGCGAGTGCCGTGTCGACCTCGATGACATTCGCAATCGTGCTCGTCTGGCTCAGCCAGCGCTGTTCAAACGTATCGAGCCAAGGCAGCGCCCGCGGCTGGACCTCGTTGTAGAGCAAAGCCGGAATGAAGTCCGCGCCTTCCAGCTTCTGAAGAAACGCCTGTGCGTCGAGTGATTGCTCGCTCACACGCACCACCACCGATTTCCGGTCCGATCCGCCATGCGCCGCATTTTTGCGATCCACGGTCACGGCGATCTCCCTTCCTGGACGCGTCCAGTGCCCTTCTCCCGTCAAGGTGCCGTACTGGAAAGACAGGACGCGAGGGTCCACGTAACCCGCCCAGTTCCCCGCAAGCGTGAACGCATCGGCCTTGGAGGACGCGCCCTCCAGAACCCAGAGTTCCGGGCCCAGGTAGGCGACGATGGAAACCCCCTCTGACGATGCACTCTCCTGCATGAGCCAGCCGCCCGTATAAATGGTGGGGACCGACGGGTCGATGATGTCGAAACTGCGCGCGTCTCCAGGCGCGAGCGCCGCACGGTCTTCCATTTGCGTTTGAACAGCCGGCGGCCTCGACAGCCACAGGTACACCGCTGCAAGGACGGCCATGGCCAACGCGATCGTGCCAAGAAGCGGAAGAAAGCTCCGCACGCGTACCAGCGCGAACCGCCCTGACTTCGCACGGAGCAAGCGGGGGATCTTCTTGCGCCTGACCTGAAGCGTGGAAGGCATCGCCGCGCCCGTCTCATATTCCGGCGTGCGGTAGAGCTGCGCCAGCGCCTCCTCCGCGGTGGGTATGCGGCTCACCGGATTCGGCGCGAGCATCTGCTCGACCGTCTCGCTCAGTTGCTGAGAGACCTTGTCCGCGACCTCGACCAGTCTCGGCAGCGGCCGCTCGATCATTTGCTTGATAAGCGAATACGGAGTCGTGGCGCTGTACGGCGGCTGTGGCGCGAGGCGTTCGTACAGCATCATTCCCATCGAATACACGTCCCACGCGGGCGTCGGTTCCGCCCCGTCCCATGCCTCCGGCGGGGCGTACCGCGGCGTTCCCACGAACATGCAGGAGGAAGTCATGCTCGAAATGAAGATTGACTGTTGATCGGCGCGCAGCTTCGCCAGCCCGAAGTCTCCAAGCAACGCGTGCCCGCTCGGCGCCAACAGAACATTGCTCGGCTTCACGTCCCGGTGCACGATCTTCGATGCGTGACAGCACGCGAGCGCCTCCAACACATCGCACGCGATGCCCACGAGTTGCACGGGGGTCGTCGTGACCAGATTGACAGGCCCCCCCTCGAGGTAGGCCATGTCGATGGCGAGCATGCCCTCCACCTTCTCAAGCGAATGGATTTGAACGATGTTCGGGTGGTCCAGCCGCGCGATAATCTTGGCTTCGCGCCGGAAGCGCTCTTCAAAAACCGCGTCGGAGGAATGCGCCTGATTGAGGATCTTCAGGGCCACATCGCGGCCCAGCGTCTCATCCTCCGCCAGGTAGACGACCCCCATCGAGCCGCGGCCTAACAGACGGACAATACGGTACTTCCCGAACGACTGACCCCCTGCGAGCGCTGACACAGACAACCGACTCCCAAGTACGTGCACACCGTCCCGTCCCCGTCTGCAGTATAGCAAAAAAAGGCCGTCTTGTATGCTCCGAAACAAGACGAGGGGTTGGCCCGTCCTTTCGGGGAGAATTGACGTCAACAAGGGAACGGGCGTTTTGTCTGCAATTTGAGAACGCCTCAACCTGAAGACGGCGTCCAAGCCTGAGAACACCCTGCCGACACAACCTTACAGTACGGAGCGAACGCAGGCGCCGTTTCCGGAATGAAGATGGGCGGGATTTGTTCCCGCCCTCTTAAAAAGGGGACAGCCACCTGTTTCTAAGTATTCCAGCATCGTCAATACCGACGAAGATGAGGACACCCGGCCCTGCCTCGGGGTTGGAGTACGTTGCGAATTACGGGCGAGACGCCCGTTCCCCCTTGTGTGTTCTCCTTGTTGCTCTGGTTCTCCTGTCGGCGCAATCGGTGGATGACCATCTTCGTTTGGTTGCGGCCATGCCGCATGGTGGGCCAACTCTTCGCCCCCTGCTACCCCATCGGTGTCGCTCACAGACAGGATTTTGAATTCTCGCCCTAATTTGGCGTTGTTGTCTGTCTTCAAATCTGCGTAATCTGGGGACCTATGCATTTGCTGTTTAATCACGTCTGGAGTCGTCGTAGACGAGATGTGTAATCGCGTTTCTTGGGTTTCGTGCCGCACTTTCAGCGCTCAGGATTGGAGGGGGGTCGTATACCCAGGGCGTCGCTTCGCTCTGCCCTGGGCTAGTATGGCGTCGGCCCTTCAGGCCTCAAGAAGGACCGCAAGCAGTCTCCGTGGTTTTTCTTTTCATTGGCGTTCACTGGCGTTCATTCTCGCTCCTGTGCATCATCTGCGTTCATCTGCCCCATCTGCGGACTATCCTCTTCGTTTGGTGGCGGCTGCGCCGCGATGGGCTAGTATGGCGCCGGCCCTTCAGGCCTCAAGACGGACCGCAAGCAGTCTCAGTGGTTCTTCTTTTCATTGGCGTTCACTGGCGTTCATTCTCGCTCCTGTGCATCATCTGCGTTCATCTGCGCCATCTGCGGACTATCCTCTTCGTTTGGTGGCGGCTGCGCCGCGATGGGCTAGTATGGCGTCGGCCCTTCAGGCCTCAAGACGGACC
>JADLCA010000398.1 GCA_020847495.1 Candidatus Hydrogenedentota bacterium
CGATCTCGCCGCGGTTGGCTATGAGGATTCGACGAAACATGTATTCACGCCCCTATTCGATGGGACGCACGGCGAAAAGCGGCTGATTGTATTCCACGGGTTCGCCGTTCTCGACCAGCACGCTCACAATGGTTCCATGAATCTTGGCCGCCACCTCGTTCATCAGCTTCATGGCTTCGACGATGCAGACGGTCTGGCCCTCTTCCACGACGTCGCCCGGGCTCACGAAAGGAGGTTCGCCGGGCGCGGGCGCGGCATAGAACACGCCGACCATGGGTGAATCGATCGTGACGACGCCCTCTTCCATTTCGGGCGCGGGGGGATGCTCCACGCCGGGTGCGGGCTGCGACACGGGGGCCGCGGGGATCGGCGCAGGGACTGGCGCATGGACGGGAATGTGGGTGATGATCGGCTGAGGCGCATGCGCGTGCTGCGCATGGCCCTTCGTCAGCCGGATACGGCGATCCTGTTCTTCTATCTCGATCTCGGAAAGCTCAGACGACTCGAAGATGCCGATGAGTTCCCGGAGTTTGTCCAAATCCAATGACCAGTCCTCCGTTGGTTCCGTTGGGTGCGCCGGTCTTGCCCCCAATGGGTCCGGTTGAATGGCGCCGGTCCGCACCGCTTTCCGGCAGTCCCGTGTACGAACAGACGCGGGGAATTACGCGCGCTCGATGTATTGGCCCGTGCGCGTGTCGACCTTAATCGTTTCCCCCTCATTTACAAACAGAGGCACTTGCACCGTCGCGCCCGTTTCGAGCGTGGCGGGTTTGGTGCCGCCGGTTGCGCGATCGCCCTGGACTCCCGGATCGCATTTCGTGATAACCAGGGTCACCGTGATCGGGGGGTGCACCTTGATGACCTTGCCGTCGTAGAAGACAAGGTTCACGTTGTTGTTCTCTTTCAGCCAAACCTTGTTGTCGCCGATGGTGGCTTCGCTCACGGCGATTTGCTCGTACGTGTTTGGGTCCATGAAATGGAACAGGTCGCCGTCGAAATAGAGGTATTGCCAGGCCTTTTCCTCAAGGCGCACGTCTTCCATCTTTTCGCCGGAACGGAAGGTCCGTTCCAGAACGCGGCCCGTAAGCACGTTCTTGAACTTCGTGCGAACGAAGGCGCCGCCCTTTCCGGGCTTCACATGTTGAAATTCAACGATTTCCATGAGGTCGCCATCCTGCAGGACGACCAAACCATTCCGAAAGTCCGCGGTCGAAATCATGCGCTGAGAATCCTTAGTTCCTTGGGCGTTGCGCTGAGGTTTTCACACCCGTTCCTGGTGACGGCCACCAGATCTTCGATGCGCACCCCGCCACGTCCCGGCAAGTAGATGCCGGGCTCGACTGTTACGATCATGCCCGGAGCGAGGACGGTCCTGGATTCGGCATTCAACCGGGGAGCCTCGTGGATCTCAATCCCAACCCCGTGTCCCAATCCGTGCCCGAAGTGGCTGCCGTGCCCGGCTTCGGCGATGATGGACCGCGCGACGGCGTCCAACTCGCTGCACACCATGCCCGGGCGAATGGCCTCCAAGGCCATGAGCTGGGCCGTGCGCGTCAGTTCGTAGATTTCCTCGAACCAAGCGCCGGGAATCCTACCGAACGCGTAAGTACGAGTCAAGTCAGAGCAGTAGCCCATGCGCCGGCACCCAAAGTCCAGCAGGACAATATCGCCGTCCCGGAGCGCCCGGTCCCCTGGCTGGCCATGGGGCAGCGAACTCCGCTTGCCAAACAAGGCTATCGTGTCGAACGAAGCGCCGCGGGCTCCTCTTGCCTTGAATTCATACTCAAACCGGGCCGCTAGTTCCCGCTCCGTTATTCCCGGTTTGAGGTCCGACACCAGATCTTCTAGCACGCCCTCAGCCAGTTTGCCCGCTTCGCGAATTCGCTGGATCTCGGCGTCGTCTTTGACCATGCGCAAGGCGGAAACCACGTCGGAGACCGGCTTCATGGTTCCGGAATAGGCCGCTTGGACTGCCGCCAGCTCGCTCACCGTCATGTAGCCGGGTTCGAAAGCAACCGTGCGGGCTCCGAGCGATGCAAGCTGTTCACCGGCACGAACTTGTAGTCCCCCCGACTTCTGTTCGATGGCAAAGCCCGCAACCTCGTCGGCGGCCTGTTCGGTGTAGCGGAAGTCGCACAGAAAGAGGGCTTCCTTTTGGGTTACGATGACCACGGAAGTCGTACCCGTGAATCCGGCCAAGTACTGGTTCGTCGGGGGAGCGAAGCTCAGGAAAGCATCGCACTCCGCGGCTTCGAGCCGGCTGCGGAGTGCCTGGATACGGTCGCTCATTCGGGGATATCCTTTCTAGGAATTCCAGATGTTGTGCGGATTCTCAAACGCCTCTGGCGTCGGCTGTAGCGCAGGCGTCCCGCCTGCAATTCTATTGAAAAGGAAGATGCAGGCGAGACGCCTGCGCTACTCCTCTGCTCTTCCTGCTGAAATCCTTGAAACGTTTCGCCTGTCTAAGCCGGCCTTTGCCGTAGCTTCTGCAGCGCCTCGCCTTGACGGGTGGCCTCCTGTGCCTTGTCGATCAGGGCCTGACCTCCCTGAGCGTCTCCCGCGGCCTTGCGTTCCTCGCCATACGCCTGACAGCGCTTGGCATAGTCAAAATACACATCCGGCCGCGACGGATACAGTTCGATGCACTTGGCGAATGCCTCGATGGAACGGTCAAAATAGCCGAGCTGCGCCACCGTTTGATCGACCTCTCCCCTGCGCCATAGCGCCCGTGCCAGAAGATTGCGGAACGGAACCTCCTCGGGACTGCGCTGCACGCTTTCCTCGGCGAGGCGCAGGCATGCGTCGGCCAGGCGCAGGCGCTCATCCGCGTTCTGCTCGTGAACGTAGAGCAAGTCGTGGATCTGATACAGGTACGCGCACACGGATGGATCGTACGGGAATCGCGCGTCGCTCTCTTCAATGCGCGTGATCCATTCGGCGGCTTTCTGCCGGGCTACGGCTCGGGCCGCACCTGGATTCAACACAACCAGGAAGGCATCGTCGGGCAGCAGCTCGCCGGCGCCCACCTCCCGCGCGTCGGTACTGCCTGCGGACACGCGCACGTAGAACTTACCGAGCGCACGGCGTTCTTCCACATCGGAGATGAGGAGGCGGGCGTAACGGTCCGGCAAGATGATCTGCTTGTTCTGTTGGAGACTCTCGTCCGGTCTTTTGCCCAATAGACTATCGATCACTTCAAGCCGGAGCTTGCGATCAAGCTTGTTGCCGACAAGATTGTCCAGCAGCAAGATACGGAGGCTCATCACGGCGAGGACCAGTACGGCAACGACAGCGCCCGCTCCCACAATGGAAGACCAGCGCACGGAGAGTGTCTTCGTTTCATCATTCGCCGCCAGCGCGAGGAACAGACCTGCAAGCAGGAACACGAGTGTCGCGAGGCTGGGGTTGGGGAAATTCATGTCCACCGCGGAGTGCAGCAGGAAACCCACCACGCCGCAGAATACCCCCGCAAGCAGCCAGCGCTCTGCCTTCACGGACTCGCGCCGGATGCGGCGGATACCCCACACCCCGAAGCAGCCCCAGAAGAGGGCAAACAGAATGCCTCCCGGCACGCCGGTTTCACAGAACATCTGCAGGAAATCGTTGTGGGCCTGCTTCACGTCGGCGCTGTTCGGCAACTGGTACTTCGGATAGACCGCGCCGAAGTTCCCGAGTCCTACGCCCGCGATCGAATTGGCGAGGGCCATCTTCACACCGGATTTCCAGTACGAAAGGCGCAGCGAGGCCGTGACCGGGTCCATCATTGCATCGAGGGAAGGATTCTTGCCCTCGGTCTGGAGTTGCGGAGCGGTGGCGGAAGATGGATTCGCCGCCTCGGGTTTCGCCTGCGCAGCTGCTTGGGCGCTGGCGAGCGCCGCCCAGGTCGCGCACGCGAACATCAGCGCGGCGACAGCCATACGTCTCTTCTGTGCTTGAGGCCTTTTCTTTGCGGACCGCACCAGCCATGCGCCGAGTCCCAGGGCGAGCACCGTCGCGAGCATGCCGCCGCGCGAGTAGGTGTACGCCAACCCCACGAGTTGAAGAAGAAAGAACGCCGCGAGCACAACTGCCTGCGCCTGGACCAGGAAGACGCCCAAGCCTTTCCGGTAGATCACGGCTGATGCATACGCGCAAACAAGGACCGGCACGATCACACAATAGGCTGCCCAACGGATTGGATGCGCGGTCCAGGCTTCATTCGGAAACTCGAAAGCAAAGTACATGGAGTAGTACCGGGCCACGCAGTAGAACAGGGCGAACCCCACGAGGAACCCGATGAACACGGCGCCGGTGATTTGCACGCCCTTCGTTTCCGTATTCGCCTTCGGCGAATCCGCGGACACGGTCTTTCCGCGCAGCAGGGCGTGCATGAAGCCCCCGGCCGCGAGGGGAATCCCGGTCAGAACCCAGCAGGCGAGGGCATTGGCGAACAGCAGGGAGCCCATGGCGCGGTTGCTGCTGAGACGGCTGCGGATCTCGTCGGTCATGGTCGAGGTGCCGAAATAGCGCTGAAGCAGCGCGGGATCGTTGGCAGACTCGCGCATCAGGGGCATGAGGTATTTGACGTGGAGGATGCTCCACACGGTCTCCGCGATCGAGGTGAAGATAAAGAGGCCGAGCACGATGGCGATGGCGGATCGCGAGCGAAGCCCGCTCGCGGCTACTGCGAAGATGAGAAGGTAGGAGGTCCAATTCAAGAGGGCGCGCCACGTGGATTCTCTCTGCACGGACGCGAAGCCGCCCAGGGCCGCCACAAGCAGGAACAGGGCCAGCAGGCCGATGAAGCCCGGATAGCGCAGCTTCTCGCGCCTGAGGACAAGACACAGTGCCCAAAACAGAGCCGTGGCGCCCGCGAGCCACATGAAGAAGGGATTCTTCTCGGGATAGGTAATCCCATCCACCCAGGGGCGGAAGAGAACCAGGCCGCCGAGTCCGGCCGCCAGGATGACCTCGTGTGTGGGCGCGCCAAAGACGCGCGGCACGACCGTCCACACCACCATCAGCGCGGCGAACAAGGACAGCGCGGCGAGGATCAGGGTGTTCGCCATCGGGTCCGCGTTGGTGGGCAAGGTGAAGACGCCGCGCGCCATGAGTTCTTCGAGAACGAGATACATGGCGCGGCTCACGACGAAAACGACGAGCAACACGAGGAGGTTGCCGAGCTGCGAATCCGTGGTGAAGCGGGCGCGGTCCGGTGCGCTCTGCCCCGGCGTGGTTTTCTTCGCCATGGTTAGTTGGGTCTCCTGGTTGACGAGCTGGACAACATCAGGATAACAATCAACGCGTAAATGCCGAGCACCTGACCAATGACGATGAAGGTACCGGTCAGGTCCACATGCGGCAGCAGCACGGCGCTGAGGCCGCACACGGCGCCAACGAGATAGATGAACTCCACGGCTTGCCGCGGGGACATACCGAGTTCAACGAGCCGGTGCGAGAAGTGGCGCTTGTCGCCTTTCATGATGGACTCGCCGCGGCGCCAGCGAATGAACACGACGCTCAGCATATCGAAGATGGGAACGCTCAACGCCATCAGCGGCGCTACGAGCGTCACGCGGGACGGCGCTGTGTCCGCCGTGTAGTAGGTGCCGAGCAGCGCCACGGTCGCCAGCAGGTAGCCGCAGAACATCGCGCCCGCATCGCCCATGAAGATGCGGGCGGGATTGAAGTTGTGGTAAAGGAAGCCCGCCACAGAACCCGCGAACACCATCAACAAGACGCAAACAAAAGTCTGGCCGCTGGGCACGAAACACCCGAAGAACGACAAGGCCGCGATGAGCGAAACGCCCGCGCTGAGTCCGTCCATGTTGTCGAGAAAGTTCATGGCGTTGATCATCATGATGACCCAGAACATCGCGGCCAGCGAACCCGCTATGGCCGCGAGAGGCTGCGGCAGCAGATCGTTGAAGAAATCGAATCGCACCCCGGACAGTGTCAGGACAAGCGCCGCGGCGATCTGCCCCACGAGCTTCTTCTCGGGCCGCAGCGCCTTCAAATCGTCGACGACCCCGAGGCCGAAGATGATGAGCCCGCCCGCGGCGACCCCCGCCAGTTTCCACATGGCTTCCTGGCCGGGCCCGAGAAAGTGCAGCACGTTTCCTTGCAGCCACGCGTATTGCAGGCGTTGCACCGGCACAAGCAATAAGAGGTTGCCGAGGATCATCCCGTAGAATGTGAGGCAGATGGCGACTCCGCCCAGGAGCGGCACCGGTTCCTTCTGCATTTTGCGCTCGCCGGGATGATCGTAGATCCTCCAGCGGATCGCGAAAAGCCGGACCGCGTGGGTCAAGAAAACTGACACCACGAAGGATAGCCCCAGGGCGTATGCGAAGATCGAATACCAGTTAATCTGCCAGTTGGTCATGAGGCTCCCACGCGCCGTCGGTCGTGCTTCACAAGCGCAACCCTTCATTCATACACAAGTAGGGATCGCGATTCCAGAGTGGGAAAAGGGTTTTGCGACAGTCCCTTGGAATGGGCTGACAAGCGAGGCGCCTGCCCCACACGCCCTTGTCCGATCGGACCGATCGGTCGGATCCGCCCTATCCGGCATGCGCGACACGGCCTCGACAAGGGCCGGGCAAGCGAGTGTGGCATAGCCGCCCTCGGCTGTGCTCTTTATCAGGCCTACTTGCCGGCCGGCGTCGCCTGTTGCTCCGGGACGGCAGCCGCATCGGGTGCCGGCTCCGCGACGGGAGTCCCGGAGACGGCCGTCTTTTCCTCGCCCTCTTTCACCCAGCTCTTTCCGATGGCCCGTTCGAGCGAGGAATAGGCTACAGCAAGATCGCGCAGTGCCTGCACGAGCGAGCGCTCGGCATTGGTCAGTGCGAGTTCGGCATCAAGCGTTTCGGATTGCGTCCCCACACCCTCCTGGAATCGCAGTTCCGCGAGGCGGAGACCTTCCTTGGCCAGCTTGCGCGTCCCGTTTTCGCTGGCGATCCGGGCGAGGGAATCCTTGATCTGGATGACCGCCTGCGTGACATCGAGTTCAACCAGTCCTTCGAGATCCTTCAACTGGTCCTCGATGCTTTGGATCTTGGCCTTCGACTCGACAGTCTCGTGCTTCCGCCTGCCACCCGCATAGATGTCGAGCTGCGATGCGACGCTGAACGTCCACCCATCCGGCTGAGAGAATCCGCCGCCGTCCACGTTCTGCCACTGGATGTTCCCGCCCACCTGCGGCTTGTACTGGCCGCGAACGCGGTCCAGATCCGCCTTGGCGGCATCCAGGCCCTTCTTCAGCGCCAGGATTTCGGGCCGGTGCTCATAAGCGAAGGCCACCGTCTCGTCAACGTCCGGTGTGTAGGGAACCCAGTCCAGCTTCGCTTCCAGCGCGAGCGGCGTGTCCTGCGGCACGGCGATCGTACGCCGCAGATTCGCCTGTGCAAGCTGCTGAACGTTCCGGGCCTCCACCAAGTCGGCCTTTCGGCTTCCCAATTCGGTCTGGGCTCGCAGCACCTCGAAGGAACTGACCATGCCCACATCAAACATCTGCTGGGCATCCGCGAGGTTGCGCTCAAATGACGTTACGCTGGCCTCGGCCACGAGCACGAGCGCCGCACTGGCAGCCGCGTCGTAAAAGGCCTGCTTTGCTTGGTATTCAAGCTGGGCGAGGGTCGCCTCCTTCTGCCATTCCTGCGATTCCGCGAGGAACTTGGAGGCGTTGATGGCCGCGCGAATCTGGCCGCCCGCGTAAAACACCTGATTCAGCTCAACCTTGTCCGTGCGGATGTCGTCTTCGGCCTCAAACATGGAGGTAAGGGAAGAGCCTCCGGACATTCCGCCCAGGATCTGGGACTTGAGGAAATTCAAGACCGGCCGCTGCTGCAACAGGCCGCCACTGCCAAGGCCGCCGCTGCTGCCGCCGAGGCTGCTGGTGCCTCCCAAGCCTCCCATCATGGATGACATATCCCGGGTGTTGAACTCGGTGTGCGTGAAGGTCATGGATCCCTTGACCTGGGGCTTCATGCGGGACCGCGCCTGGCCGATGCGCGCCTGCGCCGCTTCGAGGTCGTCCTGCGCGACGAAGGCCTGGGCGTTCTGGGAAAGGGCCAGCTCAACGCATTTGCGGGCCGTCAGTACCATGGGTTCGCCCGCGAGCGCATCTTCCTGCGCCTCCTGTGCCGCGACAAACTGCTCCAACGAACTGACAATCTCCTCGGAGCCCTCCAGCAGCCCGCCGCGCTCATAGGCTTCCGGCGACGGTTGCACTTCAGCGGGTGCCGCGGCAGTTGGAATGGCCGGTGCAGGTTCGGCAGTGGATTCCTGTCCAAACGCGAAAAACGGCGCCAGCAATGCCAGCGCGAGGATCAAGCACTTCATAGCAAACCTCATGTCGAGTTAGGTTCCGCAAGCCAACACGATCATACGCCAGCAGTGCGAGGGGGTTCAATGAGACGCCAGTGCGAACAACCGCGCCCATTCCGGTCCAACGTTCCCGCGCGCTTTCGCCGTGTTCTCTGCTCAATGGTGCGGCGGCACACGGATTGCAGAATAAGCGGGTTCAGTAGGGCGGGATTTGTTCCCGCCCTCTTGAAGGACCGAAACGGTAGAGACTCGTTCAGAAGCCGACAGGGACGATTGAACGAGGTCACCGGTGTCCCTATGGGTTCTTCACCTCGATTTCACCTTCGCTTCAAACTCCTTTCACACGTGTCCGCTACCTTTCCTGATGGATGGAGCGATGTCTCTTCATCCACAGCGCGGTCTCTCGACCGCAGGAGGGAGGTCATCACCATGAGGCTTGCAATTGCGTTGTGTGCCGGCATCCTCGTCTGCACTGCCGCACGCGGCGAGGAGGGTGTCTTCATGCCGTGGGAGGCGTTTGAAACCATGTACCGCGATAGAATCACCCGGGAAATCCGCGGAGAACCACTCGTCGTGGAAGTGATTCCGCAGGTCTACGCCATCCACGAGGCCCGCTACCGGGTCGAAGCCACCACCGAAAGCGCCCAGGTACAGGTCTTGATATCGGGGAAAGTGCTTTCGGGCACTCCGGCTCCGATTCCCTTGTTCGGCGAGGACGCCGTCCTGACGCAACTGGAGCAATCCAGCGGGGCGACGATTGTCTGCTCGGGGGACACCAACCGCATCGCGCTTCTTCCCGATGCCGTGCCCGGGGAGTTTCAACTGCTGGCGCGGCTTCTCGTGCGCGTAAAAGATGAGGGTGACGTTCGCGCCATAGCCTTTGGCATCCCAACGGCGCTCCAGAACTCGCTGAGTATCAGCTTGCCCGCGGAATCAAAGCTGTTGGAATGTCCCGGCATACAGGATGTGGATGGCACGTATTGCTTCGCCGCGAGCAAGCAGTTCCGCGCAACATTCGCAGGCAAGGAGCATATGGAAGCCGTGGCGCCGATTGAAATCGATGCGCTGTCCCGGATCGAGGTGCGCGATTCGCGCCTCTATCTCACCATGCACTGCGTTCCGCTCCGGCCATTGACGGGCGCCCTGGATGTACGCGTGCCGCAGGATGCCAAGCTCTTCTCCTCGTCCCTGCAGGGGTCAACCGGCGAGCCAAGCAGCGAAGGGATTTGTACCTTGCGGCTTCCACCCGGGTATCAGGATCCATTCACCCTCGAGTTCGTGGTCGAGAATGTCGTGGACGGCACGCCGCTCGAACTGACACTTCCCGCGGTGGCCGGCAATACGGGCCGTCAGGACCGCTGTATCGTGGAGGACCCGGAAGACGGCCAGATCGCCGTGGCCGCCGACGATCTCGTATCGCGCGTTCCTGTCGAGCGCCTGGGACCGGCGTTTGCCGAGCAACTCGTCAGCAGCCGCTATTTCATGACGGTTCCGGCGGGTGGCGTTCTCACGCTGACGCCGACACGGTATCAGCAAGTCAGCGCCCCATCGACGGTTCTGGAAGCCATCTATTTCTTCAATTCCTTTGAGGAGAATGGGAAGGTCCTTTCTATTCTTGTGATGGATGTGCCCCCGGAGACCGGTCCTCGCATGACGCTGAAAGCGATCGCGGGTGCTGAAATCTGGTCGTTGAAGGTCAACGGCGCGTCAAAGAAGGTCTATACGGGCGAAGACGGCACTTGGATGATTCCCGTCGAGTCCACCGGAGTCTCGCACGTGGAACTGGCTTTCCTTCAGGAAGGCACCAAACTGGGCTTGCAGGGCCGCCTGGAGGCTACCCTTCCCGAGACGGGTCTCGCGTCGCAGGACGTCCGCGTGGGCATCGCGCTTCCGGCGCGGGTCGACCTGCTCTCGCTCGAAGGACCTGTCAGTCCAAGCGATGGCGCGAGCTGGCAGGTACCTGCGGAGTTCGTCGGCAAACCCCATTTCTTCTCGCGGGCCTTCTACCGCGGCGAGGCCATGACGCTCGCGGTCTCGTACAAGGAGCCGGTCGCGAATTCCCCACACCTGCAAGGACAGAACCCATGAACAGGACCGTAATGACACTGCGTGTTCCCCCTTGGCCAAATGAAGCGAAGACTTCCATACCCTCGAAAGGAGGTTTGAGATGAGTATCTGGCGAATCGCGGCGGTGGGCGCGATCTTCGTGCTGGCCTGCGCGGGATGGTGGACCCTTGGCGTCACCACGACCATGCGCTCCAACGAGTTTGGCGGGCGCCTTGGCGATCAGGTAGAGGCCCTGTGGGGCGTGCCGCTCGTCCAGAAGGCGCCGGCCCTCTCGGTGCAGATTCCCGGCAGCGATCAGGTGCGGTGGATTATGCCTGTCAGCAATGACGTGCAAGTGAAGCTCACCACCGAATACCGAAAGAAGGGCTTGATCTGGTACCCGACGTACTGGTGCGACTTTTCCGGCGAGTACACCGTGCTCAACGACACCCAGGTCGCGCAGAAGGTGCGTCTCCATTTCGATTTCCCTGACCCGGAAGGCACCTATGACGCCTTCGAAATGGTGCTGGATGAAAAGAAGCTCAGTACGACCATCAATACCCGAGAAGGGGTCAATGAGTTAATCGAGCAACAGCCCGGTCAGACCACGAAGTTCCGCGTGACGTACCGCACGCGCGGCACCAGCACATGGCACTATGAGTTGGACCCGAACGCGGGACGCGTGCAAAACCTGCGGCTGGCCGTCAACACGAACTTCCGCGATGTTGACTATCCCGAAGGCTGCCTATCCCCGATGGATGCCCAGGCGAGCGACGAAGGCATGTTGCTGATCTGGGACGCGAGCGACCTCATCACGCGCGAGAAGATCGGTGTGATCATCCCCGAAAAGCTGAATCCCGGCCCGCTCACGTCGCGCATCACCTTCTTCGCGCCGGTGTGTCTGGTGTTCTTCTTCGTGCTCGTGGCGACCATCGGCATTCTCTACAAGATTAACATCCACCCCATGCATTACCTGTTCGTCGCGGCGGGCTTCTTCGCATTTCACCTGCTGCTGGCCTACATGGTGGGTCTCATCTGGATCCACGTGTCGTTCCTCGTCTCGGCCGCCGTGTCGGTGGGCCTTGTGACCGGCTACCTCTACGCCGCGTTGCGCGGGCGTTTCCCGTGGAAGATTGCCATAGCGGGCCAGCTCTTCTTCCTGGTGTTGTTCTCGTATACCTTCTTCCTGGAAGGCGTGACCGGCCTCACCGTGGCGATTGGCTCCGTGGTGACGCTCGCCATCCTCATGAAAGTCACCGCCCACCTCGACTGGGACGAAGTGTTCGCGCGCAATCGCAAGACCGTCACACCGCCTCCTCCCCTCCCGGCTCCCGAACCCCCGGCCGCGTAAGGCAACACGCCCCCGGCAGGGATCGGTAGTCAGACAAAGCGGACACCGTCTTTCGCGCAACCGCGAAAGACGGTGTCTGTATTCTCCCCTGGTCCTGGCACTACAACACTGCATTTCCCCTCGCTCGCTTTGGTCCGGGATGGACTCCCTGGGAACGCCGGGCACCAGCCCGGCTGAAACTCGGAGGATTGGCAGCGATCACATCAGCGCAATCGTCGTAGCAGACTACGCGCATGCATCGAAACTTGCCACGCTAGTGCGTGGCGTTCCCAGGCATGGCTACCGCTTTGGCGATGATGCCTAGCGTCTAGTCGCGCACCAAAATGGACTCGATGGTGAACCCCTCACGCGATAGCGGCACGAGGTCAGGTCCGTGGATCGCGTGTGTACGCGTTTCCAGCAGGAGTCCCGTGAGCCGCATGGGGTACTCAGGAATCACATCACCCTTTTCGCGCCGCCACGGCCCGTAGTTCCGGTACCCGGCGTGGGTCTCCGATGGGGCCTTGGGGAGCGGCGTCTCCAAGTAGATTCGCCCATCCACATCGATGGGCGTTTGCGAGAACGCCGAACACCATTTGCTCCCCTTCGCGTCTTCGAGCATGTACACCACGCGTCCCCACGACCGATCCGCCCGCACGTTCACGCCGATGGCCTTTGCGTCCGCGGGTATTTCGGGGGCATCGCCTGTGCGGCGAAGCAGCATGCACAGCGTTTCGAGTGGATGCGTCTTTTGAGATTCGGGTGGCCGGACGTTCAATCCGCCACCTTTGGCTTGCAGGTCCAGATTCGCCCAGGCGATCGGTGTGGACCGATTGAGTTCTTCGTATCCCTCAAGAGGCTCGGACGTCGTCTCCCATCCGTCGAGAGTACGGAAGCGGACCAGGGTCTTCGCTCCACGCGGAGGCGATACCGTCTCACAGTCCAAAAGTTTCAATTCCTGAATATTTCGCGGACCCACGAGATACACCGGCGACTCGTCGAGATGAAGCGTGAGCCGCGTCAGGCCTGACTTGCGTTGCCGATCGACAACTGTCCGCGTGATATCCCGTCCATCCCGGTTGTACACGTTGATCGCACTTTTGCCTTCAAACTCCACGCGCAACTCGCGTGTGCCATTCACGGTCCAGAACGCGTGCACCCCGCTGCCGTCGGCTCTGCTGTAACGCACGCCATAGGCATGCGGCGAACCGAGGTCCACCATCGTGTCAAAACGCGCGCCGTCCAGCACGCCCGTCATCGCGGCGTACGCGCAGAACGCTTCGCGTGGATTGACTTCCGGGGACGCATGACACAGGCCCACGGGCCCGTAGTGTCCGTAGTGATACGAGCCGTCGGGATCGATGGGTTCGGCGCACATGCCGAAGCGTTCGACACCCATGGCCAGCCCGAGAAGGTGCGCGCGGACATAGTAGTCAGCCTGCTGGCGCTCGGTGATCCAGATAGGCGATGTCGGGCAGTAGATCGCCTCGGTCAGCCAAATCGGCTTGTCTTCGCACTGGTAGACCTTGCGCAGCTCGCGCAGGTAGTAGATGCCGGAGAACGGCGCGTACCACATCGAGGGCTGGTCTTCCGGCGCGGACATGTACATATCAAAATCGAGCCCGAGTCCATCGATGTATTCAAGCGGGAAGCCCGCGCCGAGCATTGCGGCGGTAAAGTCGGGGAAGCCGCTACCAAAGCAGAGCTTGATATCGGGGGCGTCTTGCCGCGCACGCGCCGCCCAGGTCTTTCCGAATTCCAGGTATGTCGCTATGCGCTGTTGCTCTTCCTCATTCCATTCCATGGGGGTTTGCCCACGAATCTCCGGAGGGCAGATGCGGGGCACACGGCGGCTCACGTTCGTTTCCCAGAACAGGTTGTAGTGCGTCGCCTGCGGATGCGCTTTCACCCAGGCGAACTTGGCGTCCATGTCGCCCAGCCCATCCAGCGCCGTATTCGCGATGCCGGCGAGATAGCTCCAGTTCGGCACGAGCCCGTATTGCCGCAGCAACTCGGTCCGCCGCGCGTTCTCCTCCCAGGTCGAGGGCTCGATCCCGAGAATGAAATTGGTGAGTGTTCCCCTCACGCCAGCTTTGCGAAGCAGTTCGCACGTCGTCTCGATGTCCGCGCCGTGGTGACCTTCAAAGAACGACCACATGCCAAAAGGCGAATCAGCAGCCGTGCGCTCGAACTTCGGGAGGATGGCAAAGGAGGTCTCTCTTTCGAGGACTCGCGTGTCGCCCGCACTGTCCGTAACCTCCAAACGGACAGCAAACGCGGATGTGCCCACAGACGCATCATTCACATGGAAGTTCAGGGTCTTGTCACCGTGCGCGTCGAGATGAAGGGCGTAATCTACACTCTGGATCTCGTTATCAGGATTGCGAACAGTGATATGAGCGGCCCCGGACACTTCGGCATCGCTAATTGAGTCAAAACGTATCCGCATGACCGCGTCTTCCGCTCGCTCGAAGAGGTGTCCCGGCACCTTCGACGTCACGGTCATGGTTACCGGGGTCTCTTCAAGCGCCATTGCGATGACGTGAATGCTGCTCGGCGGCCCTGCCGGGTGCTCAAACGAGTTGGAATCCATGACCACGGGACGCGTCAGCTCGAACTCGAGAAACTCGTTTTCGGGTTCTGTGACAAATTCCTGAAACGCCGTGGGGTTCAGATCCACCACGACATGCGCGCAGCGCTTGCCGCCGATGACCACCTCTTCCAGAACGCGAACGCCGTGGCCCGGCGCGATACCAAACTCCTGCGTATGGAAACGCGCGCGTTCAACCTTCATGAAGCGCAACGCGGCACGCGGCACTTCTCCCGCGTCGCCGTCGGCATAGCAGAGCAAGTGGAGCCGGTCATAGAAGCGGGCGGGCACGCGAAAGATTGCGCGCTGCGGATCGGAAGACATCGCATCGCACACCAGGTAGGGATAGCTCAGGTGCTGAAACGGCCCTTTGTCCAGGTGCTCATCGCGATAGGTGATCTTGCCGAGGTCGAGGTTTCGGTGTTCGGTGCCGTTGGAGGCGTAGCGCAGCTTTGCCGGCCCCCCCAGTTCGACGAAGGCGTCGCGGACAGCGGGCCCATCAGGCCCCGCATTGCAGTACGTATCCAGATCCAGTTCGAGGAAACGGCCCATGCCCACTTCGACTTCGCGAACAGGCGGAGCCGTCTGCTGTCCGGCCTGCGCGATAGCGAGGCGGAATGCGGACGCGTCCGCAGCCTGCCAGCTCCGGACGAGCCTCCCATCCACCCAGACGCGCCGCAGGCTGCTGTCCGCGTCCACACACACCAGAGTATTGCGATGGCGCCATCCGGGCAGGGCGGCGAATTCCTTCGCATAGTGGGCCTTCCACTTGTCCTCCAACTGCCAGCCCGCCGTGTCCGGCCAGAGGCGATACTTCACCGGCGGCGCCTGTCCGCCGATACTGATGAGAATCTGCCCCGGGTCATTCTCATCGCCTTGAAACGCGAACGAACAGTTGTCCACTTCAAGGGTGAATGTGCCTTTTTCGAGTGACACCTCCACGCACCACCGCCGGGGAGCATCGGGAGCCTTATCCGCGACGACCGCCCCTGCATCCCGGGCCTCGCTCGCGAAGCCCGCAGAAAGCAGCACGGTCAGAGCCGTGCACAAACCGGTCAATACTCGAATGATTTGCATGAAAAGGCCCCCCTAACATTTGTCAGTCCAAGGGTGATAGTACCCGATTTCTGGCGAGGTGGTGAAACAAAGTCCGAATGACCAGCCCGCTGATTCGAAGAAGTTCAGGCTGCATTGAGTTCAGGCGCGTGTTTCAGGACACCGCGCTTACAGGTAAGTCAAGTATCCCAAGGATCTACGTCCACCGTCCGCACGGTGAAATCCCGATAGACGATGACGAGGCGCTTAGCATCGGCGCTCATCCCGAATGTGGCGATGGCGTTCGCAGGCACTGGGATAGTCAAAAGCTCGGTTCCGTCTTTCCCATTGCACACCTTCAGTGTACCGTCACGCGACACGAGGAACTCCCTTGTCCCGTCCGGTGATACGCGTCGCGGCTGCGAAGAGTCTTCCTTCTCGTCTGTGTCTGCGGTGCTGTCCGTGCCAGCGTTCGGCGGTAGAATGCTGATCAGTTCTCCCGAGGCCATATCGCGTACCTGTGCAGGCGCATTAGCGTACGTGGAGATGATCGTTGCCCCGTCGGAACCGAATCCAATATTGACGATTGCCGCACTCTGGTCACGGAACCAATGGAGCCGTTTGCCCGAAATCAGGTCCCACCAGGACAGGCTCCCATCGCTACCTGCGACCGCAACCTGGTTCCCAGATGGACTGATCGCGGCGGATACCACCGTGACGACATCCTCGGAGGTGAGTTGCCGCCATGCGTCGGAGTCAATATCCTCCGGGTGCTGCATGGCCCACAGCATGTTGAGCGGGTACAGAGTGCTGTCGAAAGAATACCGCGCGCGCAGACCTTCAGTTTCCTCCGCCCATACATCGGTGCATGGCGCGTTGGGTTCGGCCGGCCAGACCCTAGCCATGCCGTCGCTGCCTCCGCTGGCAATCCATCGGCCATCCCGGCTCCAGTCCAGCGTCGGCCACGGTTTGGCGGGCACATACAGAGGATCCAGAAGTTGCTTACTTTGAATATCCCAAATGCCGGGAGAGCCGTCCTGAAATACGGCAATGGCTTTGTTTCCGGTGGGATTGACGGCTGACGCAAGCGGGTATTTATCGGCATAGGCGGAACCGAGATTGAAGATCGTCTCCAACGCGTCCCATGACTCTTGGTACCACAAGGGATCTCCAAGATAACGCTGAATCAGTTCACTCGAAGACATGGTGTTGCCGGTCGTCGCGACAAAATGGTGAAGAAAGCCCGTACGAAACCGGACACGCGGCGCTTCCAGCACAGAAACGTCCCAGAGTGTGTCCGCCGCGCAGTCACTTTGGGGGGTCGTTGTCGCGCTACGAGTCACGATGCCTCGTCCGTCGGATGTGAAGTAGGCTGTGGAGATAGGGCATGTGGAACTCTCATCAACGAGAGAAGCTATCGAGTTGCCGGTGCTGACATCCCACACGTTTACGTGGCCAGACTTTGTCACGCCGAGCAACGCGGTC
>JADLCA010000399.1 GCA_020847495.1 Candidatus Hydrogenedentota bacterium
CCCGGTCGAGTGGAAGAAGGAATGCTGGGCCGGATTCGAGGCGTTCGTATCGCTGGGGCTTCTTGCGGCGGCATTCTACATGTTCAGTGTGTGGCTGAGCCCCGAATCCCAACTGCTGCGAAATCGCCCCTATTTATTCGGGATCATCACTCTATACGGGTTCTCCTGGGGCGCCGCCTTGTCGGCGTTTCGTTACGGCAAAGGATTCGGGAGAATCCTCGGGGCGATCATGCTCTTCATTCACATCTATTTGGTGTACAGCTTCCAGAATGTTCGAGAGCATATGTGACCCGAAGCAGGTCCGTTCACACGAAAAGCGCCGGGCTCGCCAAGAAGACGAATGGATGGTTCTTCCCGTACCGCCTCGCTCTCCGAGCGCGGCGGCCAAGTGCCGGGGATGAGAGAATGTCGTGGCGCGGCGCCAGCAGTCTACGTTCTCGTGTCCAGAGAAGTTGCTCTTTCCTCAAGCAGTCGAGGCCGAGAATCGCCCTGTGCTGCCGCGCTCGGAGAGCGAGGTAGTACGCCCGGCTATTTCTGGCTCGCAGCGGGCATCTCAGCAGGGGCAAGCCACCTGCGCGAGCGGGCCGCAAGCGTGCAGCTTAAGCGCCCGTCGCTGAGGGTGTGGGTGCTCCCGTCGAGGCGGTCCGTGCAGGGCCCGCTGACGGGCAGAGTCACTATCACGTCGTGTGACTCGATGGTGTAGTTCTGAACTATGAGCGAGCCATCGCCGAGGGGCTGCAGGGTGACGCGAGCGGGTCCGTCCATAGCAATACCTAATGCACCGCTGAATGCTGCGCGCAGGATATTCGCCGCTGATCTTGGCAGTTCGAGCAGTCCGAGAAGACGGGGGGGAAGAAGAACTTCGCCAACGGCGTCATAGTCGGCTTGAGAAAAGGTGAACGTATTAAGGACGTACACCACGGCGTTTCCGTTGGGATATCGAGTCAGAAGAGGCACGTGGCGCCCGTCTGCTTCCGCCTCGATGAGCGCACTGGCCTCGCCGCAAGCCATGCCGCCCGCAAGGTCCAGTGGGTTTGCCAGCGGGAACTCCTGTCCATTCGCGTACACCTTCTGCGCCTTCATGCGTTGCATCGCCGCGTCCAGAGAGACTCCCGCCACGGGCGCGGTGTCGATGGATACACCAAGTCTGTCCAGCAAACCAGCGGTCAGCACCAGTGTCTTGCCCTCCGCGATGGACTTCTCGATATGCGCGGGAAGCTCTGGGTCCGCGGCCGCCTGTGTGGGGAGGAACACAACCTTGGCATCCGATGGATACAGGGAGACCGGCACGAGAGGAACGCCCAACATGCCGATAGTGTCCATGATGAAGAGTTCGCCACCCGCGTCGCTGTTCACAGGCTTGTACGCGGCCACCCCCCATACGGGATTGGCCCGCACCACTTGGGCCAATGCGGCGAGATGTTTTTGCTCGTCAACAAGCAGGGGATGGCCCGGATGTCCCTCCCGTAGGGCTGCATAGCAGAACAGGACAATTTCGGGCGCCCCAGCAAGCACGCTCTGATACGCTTGATCAATGAAGTCGATCCCGTCGCAATCGCCATGATCGAACCATGCCCCGGCGATCTTGGATCCAGCGATCGAAGCAATCCACCGGTAGTTCACGAAGCCTTCGTAGGGCTGCACGAATCCGTAGCGCTGGGTCATAGCGCCGCGTGTCTCCGTGCCCACCCACACCCGGTCGAAGAGCGGGGCTGTGCGCGCGACATCGTAACCGAATTCATGGAAACGGTCGTACCATTGCGGGTATTTGATGATCATGGTGATATTCGGCTTGACTGCCTGCGCGGGCTCGATGAACAGGCTGGTTGCCAGTTCCCCAAGCAGCTCGCGGCGGTACTCAGACCAGGACCTGTCGCCACGCGCCGCGTTCGATTCCGCACTGACATCGCCCGTGCAGAAAAAGTCGTCAATGATGACCGTATCGAAGACGCGGGCCGCCAACTCCGATACGCGGCGCAGGTCGTTTTGCGTCTTCTCATTCTGCCAGTTGAGCCAGTCCAGTGGGCCTTCCTGACGGACCCCATACTCCCCGCCGGGGACCGTTGCGATGCCCCCCGCCACCTCGAACCCTGCGGCAAGCATGGCGTCCCGTGCGGCAGTCGCATCTTGCTCGCTGACCAGGCCGCCGCGAAAGACCTCGAGAAACACCCTGCTGATGTTCAGCGCCTTCGTACGCTCAATAGCCAGCGCGAGTTCACCTGAGTCGCGCGCAATCTGCTCCACAGAGTCACTGGTCATGTACACCGACCAGCGCAGGGGAGACTGTGGATCGAGCGGAACCCCCTGCGCAAACGTGAATTTGCACAGGACCACGACCAGGAACGCAAGCTTCAGGCTCTTGAACAATACACTCGGCATGGCTTACCCCTTGCTGCTCATTGAATGCCGCGCAAACGATGTACGGATGAATGCCAGAAGAGTATCGCATCGCGACGTCCCGCTTCCACGATGCTGTGGAGTCCCCAAAAGCCTCTGATTGCATTGCTTCGCCAGTGAAGACTCTGTCAGTATAGGGCCCCATTAGGATTACTTCAGGTATCCGCTGTGAACACGTCCATCAATCCGTTTTGTTCATCGGCCGCTTCATGCGAAGAGCAAGGCGCAACTGTGCGCGCGGGCTGGCGCGCCTGGATGGCCGTGATCCTCTTGATGGCGCTTGCGCTTCTTCTTCGCTTGTACCGGCTGGATGTCAGTTTCACGACAGACGAGGTGCTGACGCTGCGCGGCGCGCAATTGAGCATCCCGGAGATTCTCGTTCATCGCATTCACCCCTTCTACTATCTCCTCGCGCACTTCGCGATGATGTTGGGCGACTCCGAAGTCATCCTTCGTCTACCCAGTGTCCTCGCCGGGGTCTTGTGTGTCCCGGTCATCTATCTCTTGACGCGAGAAGCCGCCGGGCGGCACGCCGGTTTGCTTGCGGCCTTCCTCATGGCCACCTCCTGGTACAACATCATGCAGAGTCAATCCGCGCGCTTTTACGCGTTGGTCATGCTCGGCGGGTTGCTGCTGATGTGGTTCGTGTATCGCGCGGTCACAAAGGGTGGCTGTCTGAATTGGGCCGGCGTTGTGTGCACGGGATGGTGGCTGACCATTACTCAACTCACGGCTCTGCCCTACTATGGGGCGGTTTTTGTCGGCGCAGGCCTGTGGCTGCTATTCACCCGCGGCGTGCCCGGCGCGCGCCCCAAGGCGCGCAAGCTGGGACTGCTCTGTTTGTGCGCCCTTCTCGGCCTGCTGACATTCGCGGCCATTGTCGCCGCGCGCGGGCGTCCCACGGTCCTGAATGTTGATCCATTTCCACAGTCCGCTTCGGAAATCGCAACCGACGCGAAGGGAAACCCCTACGACTACCGCTTGGAACCAGGCCAGTATCTGCGTTTCCTGAGCGTGTTCCTGCCACAAACCGGAATGCTCGCCCAAACAGCGGCAGTTGCCGTGATTCTCGTGGGGTTTGTGGTGCTCTGGAGGCGGCAGCGGTGCCTTGCCGGTATGATTGCCGCCCAGCTCATCCTGCCGCCGATACCATTCCTGCTGCTCCCTTCGAGCCACTGGTATGCCGCGAAGTACTTCTGCAACGTGGCGCCTCTGTATGTCTTGCTGGCATCCATCGGTATTTGGACAGGTATCGACGCGGCGCTGAACCGCCGGGGTTCGCCAACGCGCGCGCTGGCCCTGCGCACGCCGGTCCTGGCAATCACCGTGATGGCACTGGCTCCATATCTCGCATGGGATCTCGACGCGTATTACAAGCGCTGCAGTCCCGTTGATTGGCGAAGCGTCGGGGCATACCTGGGGCCTCGGCTCAGGTCCGCCGACGTTGTCGCTTTTACGGACCTTCCGCGCATGGGCAGCAGGGCCAACCCCGGGAGCGACCCGGTCTTTCCCCGCAGCAGCGTGGCGTTTGAATACTATCTTGAGCGAGGCGGCAGGCCCAACGGACCCAGTGATCCCTCCGGGAACTTGCCCGAGTCGATCCAGAAGTACGAAGCAGGCACTGCGGATCGTATCAAGAGAATGAGGCGGCGTTTCGAGTCCAAGAGGGTCTGGAGCGTTGCGGTCAGTGAGAAGGGACTGGCTCCATCAGTTCAGGAAGCGCTGAATACGTTGCCGGTAACGGAAGTTATGTCATTTGAAGGATGCACGGTCCGGCAACTCAAGTAATGAAGGGAAGCGGAGGAATAGCCGGGAGTCTGGAAGATCCCCCCGCCCCGAAATGCTATGTCAGACAGCGAATCCAAGTAGACGAGTAAGGGGTGGCACCTGCCATGGCAAATGCAATAGGATCGCGGCTCTTGTCACGAAGGGAGACTCTCGCACTTGGTGCCCTTCTACTCCTGGCGCTTGTATTGCGGCTGTACAAGCTGGACGCGAGTTTCTGGAATGACGAGGTCCTCATGCACAAGGGGGCCTCGCTGCCCCTGAAGGAAATCCTCTCACACCGATTCAATTTCCTCTACTACCTGCTCGCCCACATTTGCCTTACCGGTGCGGACAATGAGGCCATGCTGCGTCTGCCCAGCGTTTCCGCCGGCGTCTTGGGTGTGCTGGCGCTGTACTGTTTTGCCCGGCGGATTGTGGGAGTGCCAAACGGCATTTCTTTGCCCCTCCTCGCCGGGTTGCTGCTGAGCGTCTCCGCGTACCACCTCGAGCGAAGTCAGGAAGCGCGCTTTTACGCGCTGGTGATTCTAGCGAGTATCCTCATGACGTGGACGCTCTGGCAGGCCCTGCTTACCCGTTCATGGCCTGCGTGGGCGGTGTTCTGCCTTTCGGCGAATCTAGGCGTTGCCACCCAACTCACTGTGTTGCCGTACTTGGGCGTGCTGCTGGCGGCGGCGGGGCTGTGGGTGGCCGCCGGCCCCAATGCCGGGACGTCGCGCACGCGGCTGATCGGTGTAGCCACCGTTGCTGTGGTGGGTGTCTTGTCCGTCATTCCTCTCTATGCGTCCAGTCTCGCGCAGGGCAGACTACCGGATGCGCTTGTCTCGAGTGGGGAAGACCCCGCCGATGACGAATCCACGAGCGCCACACCCGATCCACCCGAGGCATCCTACCGTCTCACCCCCGCGGTGTATGCGCGATATCTACTCACCTTCATGCCGGGGACACGCCCCGGAGAGCGGGTCTTCTTCTCAGCGCTCATGCTGCTCGGCTTTGTTTCACTCTGTACGCGGGCGCCTCTTCTGGGAATTCTCCTCGTTGTGCAAGTACTCGCGGTTCCGCTCCCCTTCTTCGTTGTCCGGATGGAGCACTGGTTCAATTCCAGATACTTTTGCAGCCTCATGCCATTCATTCCTTTGCTCATCGCAATGGGCGTTTCCGTGGCGGGTGACCTTGTCCGCCGCGCACTCGCCTCCGGGCGAGACCCCAGCCTCGCAGCCAGGCGCGTTGCCTTTGCCGTACCAAGCTTGCTCGCTGCCGCCGCGCTGCTCATCTCATCCAGAGACGCGGCAGGACACTTCAAAGATTTTCCCGAACACGACTGGAAGTCCATGGGCAATCACGTGGCCTCATTGCTTGAACCCGGCGACACCCTGGCATTCGCGCGTTCCCCCATCGTGCACCGCGGGAGCACCAGTACCGTTCGCGAAAAAGGATACGATTCGCGCAGCAACGCACTGGAGTTTTACATCCGGCGCGGCCTGCGGGATTCCGATTCCGGCAATCGCGAAGACCTTTTCGACACCTTGACCTTTGCCGCCGCGGGATCCCCCGCTCAGATACGGGCGCTCACGGCACAACCAGGGCCCCGCCGTATACTTTTCGTTTCCCGTAGCGAAGAGAGCCTGTCGAAGCCCGTGCGAAAGCTCCTAAACGAGTTGCCTTCCACCAACACCATTAAGGTCAAGGGTCTCACCGTGCGCGTGGTCGCGGTACACAACGCCGCATAGCAGATCAGTCTTGAAAGGATGGAGACGCTTCCATGGCGCTGTCATGGCATTTTCCCAGGAAAATCATGGATGTCCCTGAATTTCCCGTCCCTGAATTTCCAGCCGAAACACAGGCCGCTCCATTTCCAACCAGGGCAAGACAGCCGCTGACGCCAATTCTAATCGCCGAACGGTATCCTTACCCCATTATCGTCGTAGAAGTAG